>JAOTYW010000163.1 GCA_029861705.1 Flavobacteriaceae bacterium | reverse complement strand
CTGTATGAGTAAATAGAGGGCCGGTTGTTTTGCAACAATTGGCACAGTCCAGGCAATCCGTCCTTTGAAATTCGGCATCGTGCAGATCAGACATCAGGCCGTCTAAACCCTTGGGAGGATTTTTTTTTAGCTGACCAAAGAAGCGTTTATTCTCCTTCTTCTTATTTGCGGCTTGTGCAGGTAACTCCGTAAGTTCTTTAGTTGTCAAATTCCAGGATCTTTTTGACCGGTTTCGCTAAGATAGAAATTTGTCATTGTTGTCATCCCATCTTCCGTACAATGTTGCTTGTAAACAGCAGTGAGATCAACAAAACAGTGATGGGGCTGTCCTTTCTGGCCTCTATCTCTGTCTACGCTACCTGATTGGTCTTAGTCTTGGGAAAATGATTCTCCAACTTGTTCAACATTTCTTCAAAGGCAAATTGAAATTATAGGGGAATACCACTACTTTTCAAATAGCGGGTTACAACATCATCCGTATCTTGCACAGTAGTGATCTCCCTGGTTGTCACCCAAGAGGCTATCAACAGACAGCCGGGGATGCAGGTATAAGATTGTTGATTTTGTGCAACTCATTATTATCAGTTTTTTCTAAGACTTTAAATAGTATTTTATGTCAGTTTTATTAGGCAAAGCTTTACTTCACTATTTAAAACAACCGAAGGATGCAGATATTATAAGCTTCACATCCTTGGGTGAAGAAGATGTAACGCCGCTAGCCTACTTTTTTCGGGATTTTGAGACTATGCCGGAGATTGAACAACGTGCGCTGGACATGGCAATAGGGAGCATCCTCGACGTCGGTGCCGGCTCTGGTGCCCACAGCCTGATCTTACAAGAACGAGGTTTTGATGTAACGGCATTGGATAGCGCCCCTGGCGCGGTAGCATGCTGCCGCAAGAGAGGTGTTAAAAAGGTGGTACATGCTGAAATACGCGAATATCAGGAAGCTAGTTTTGATACGGTCTACATGCTCATGAATGGTATTGGTGTAGCAGGCAGCCTCAGACAACTCGATTCCCTGCTATTACACCTAAAAAAAATAGTGAAGCCCGGCGGTCAAATTATACTGGACTCAAGTGATATCCGCTATATGTTTGATCTCGATCAAAATGGAAGCCCAATACGTTCAAATGAAGAAGGATACTATGGGGACATCCTTTTTTCCCTTTATTATGATGGCGAATATGAACCGCCTTTCCCCTGGGTATATGTAGATTATCAGAGCCTGGCAAAAGTTGCTGTTAACTGTGGCCTAACCCCTGAAAAAGTAATAGACGGGCCACATTTCGATTATTTGGCCCGTTTAACGCGGAATTAATACCAAATGCCAGGAAATACCGTTAATTTAGGGCAAAACAACGCTTTCTATAGAATGAAAAAGAACATATTCCTGCCACTCTTACTCCTAGCATTAACCTTAGTTCAGTGTTCCAAGGATGACCCCATTACGGAGCCCACCCCAGATTTTAAAGCGCCAAATCTTTTAGCTACCGGGGCCTCGGCCAATGATATTTTGGCCAATGATACTTATAGCGATATGGTTATTGAAGCAGTCTATAATCCGGGATTCCGACCCACTGCTGCAGCTGTATCCGAATTTGTAAGCTTTCTTGAAGAAAGGACATTCAAAACAGACATCAGTGTCGTCTATCGGGAGATCCCTTCTGAAGGTGTTGAAACTTATTCCATACAAGAGGCGGCGGATCTGGAAGAAGACGTTAGAACGCTGTACAATGAAGATGATACTATTGCCATATATATCTATTTTTCCGATGCTGCTTCAGAAGGGGACGATCCTCAAAATGAACTTGTGACATTGGGTGCGTCCTATAGGAATACCTCTATGATCATCTATGAAAAAACGATAAAATCTCTCGCTGCACAAAGTTCTGAAATAACTGAAGCGGACATCGAATCGGCCACTTTGATGCACGAATTCGGACACTTGTTCGGCTTAGTCGACCTCGGTACGCCTCAGGTCAACCAACATCAAGATCTATTAGCCCCAAATCATTGTGACGTAGACGACTGCCTGATGCAGGCAGAAATCCAATTTGGCGGAGGGATGATGGGTATGCTACAATCTTTGTCTGCTAAAGGAAGTCCGGCTCCAGCCTTAGACGCTGAATGCATCCTTGATCTTCAGGCGAACGGTGGTAAATAAAAAACCTAGGGTATATTGAGGTATTTATGTGTTTGCAGGGATACCTTCCATTTAGGATTTGCCATCACATAGTCCACAATTAAAGGCGTCACCTTTTCACGAACGCTCCATTCGGGCTGCAAGTACAATTCACAACCTTTGTTAACCTGAGCTGCTTGCTCTTCAGCAAATATCAGATCGTGTTTATTGTAAACGATCACTTTCAGTTCATCTGCATAGGGATATATTTCTGCTAGCGGTAATTTGTTCTTTTTTGGTGAGAGACAAACCCAATCCCATTCTCCTGTAAAGGCATATGCCCCGGAGGTTTCAATATGGGTGCTGAGCCCTTTTTCTTTTAAGGCCTTTGTCAAAGGGTCCATATTCCACATCAGGGGTTCACCCCCGGTAATAACGATTGTATTAGAATACTTTGCCGCATTTTGCACGATGGGATCAATGGCGCTGGCCGGATGCAAATCAGCATCCCAGCTTTCCTTTACATCACACCAATGACATCCCACATCACAGCCGCCTATTCGAATAAAATAAGCCGCCGTGCCTTTGTGAAACCCCTCCCCTTGAATGGTGTAGAATTCTTCCATTAAGGGCAACATGGTTCCTTTTTCAACAGCAGCAAGTACACCTGGGTCAGACATGTGGCAAAGATAATACTTAGGTGGGGTCTGTCAGTGCTTATTCCGGACGGATCGCTATCACTTCAATCTCTACAGCTGCATTTCTGGCTAATCCGCCCGCTGCAAAGGTCGTACGCGCAGGTTTTTTGGTGAAGTATTGAGTATACACTTCGTTAAAGGCCTGAAAATCTTCCATGGTACTCAATATCACCATGCATTTCACAACATGATCCAGGGAAAGTCCGCGTTGCTCCAGTACGGCTTTAATATTCAGGATCGCCTGCTTAGTTTCCGCTTTAATTCCCCCTTCAACCATAATTCTGGTACTGTGGTCCATCCCGATCTGTCCGGCCAGGAAATACATATTGCCATATTCCACTACATCACTAAAGGGAGCATTTGCTTTTAAAGGTTCGTGTGAAGGGTGGAATAGGATCTGATCGGTATCCTGAGACCAGCCGATGCCCGCGATAAACAAGGCGAAAAGTACAAGGTGAATTCGTAAATTTTTCATAAACGATCGCATTTTTGAGTTGCTTAAAATTACCCTATTTTTATCGAAATTAATCATTGATGAGTACCAAGGAAGAATTCGTTGCCCATATTGAGGCAGGCTATAAAACCAAAGGTGATTTTATTACCATGGGAGCTGCCATGCTGGAAGGAGAAACCGTGACGGGTGCTCTTGTGAAAGTCCCGCTGAAAACCCTAAACCGACACGGATTGATCGCCGGGGCAACGGGTACAGGTAAAACCAAAACCCTGCAGATCCTGGCTGAAAATTTATCAGAGAAGGGGATCCCTGTATTGTTGATGGATTTGAAAGGGGATCTCAGTGGGATTGCAGAACCCTCGCCCGGCCATCCTAAAATCGATGAGCGACATGAAAAGATTGGCATCCCGTTCACAGCCAAAGATTTTCCGGTTGAGATCTTATCACTTTCAGAACAAGAAGGGGTTAAACTAAGAGCAACGGTATCTGAATTCGGTCCGGTTCTCTTATCGAGGATCCTGGATCTGTCTACTACCCAGGAAGGGATCGTAGCTGTTGTCTTTAAGTACTGTGATGATAATAAACTACCATTGCTCGACTTAAAAGATTTTAAAAAAGTATTACAGTACGCAACCGGTGAGGGCAAAAAAGAATTTTCCAAAGATTATGGTCGAATTTCAACCAGTTCCACAGGAACAATCCTCCGGAAGGTAATTGAGATGGAGCAACAGGGCGCCGATCTGTTTTTTGGCGAAACATCCTTTGATGTTGATGATCTGACCCGTATCGATGAAGAAGGTCGCGGGGTGATCAATATAATCCGCCTAACCGATATACAAGACAGACCTAAATTATTCTCGACATTCATGCTCAGTCTCCTGGCTGAGATTTATAGTACATTTCCGGAACAAGGGGATAGCGACAGGCCAGAACTTGTATTCTTTATCGATGAAGCCCACCTGATCTTTAAAGAAGCTTCCAAAGCTCTTTTGGGTCAAATAGAAAGTATTGTCAAACTGATCCGTTCCAAAGGGGTAGGCCTTTATTTTGTAACCCAAAATCCGACAGATGTACCCGGAGCTGTTCTTTCACAGCTAGGTTTAAAAGTACAGCACGCCTTAAGAGCCTTTACGGCCAAAGACAGAAAAGCTATTAAACTTACTGCTGAGAATTACCCACTATCTGATTACTACGATACAAAACAGGTACTTACAAGTCTGGGTATTGGGGAAGCACTTATAACCGCTCTGGACGAAAAGGGTCGGCCCACGCCTTTGGCTGCAACCTTGCTTAGAGCGCCTATGAGCCGGATGGACATTTTAACAGACGGAGAACTCAAGGATGTAATAAAAGCCTCTAAATTGAGCCAGAAATACAATAAGGCTATCGATCGGGAAAGTGCGTACGAGATCTTGAGTGAAAAGATCGAAAAAGCCGAAAAATTAGCGGAGAAAGAGGAGAAAAAGACGAAGCAAACAACTTCAAGGCGTACGAGCAGCAGAAGACGTAGCACAGGTCAAAACCCCATTATCAAGGTCCTGACCTCGGCTACATTTATTAGAGGTGTCCTCGGTGTACTCAAAAAAGTCATTCGATAATATGAAGATGATTCGAAATTTAATAATTGGGCTGGCAGCTTTACTTTGTTTTACCCAGTGCCAACAGGAAAAAGATACCAGCTTTCTGATTCAGGCTGAGCAGGTAGGACCCTTGTCAAAGGGAACTCCATCTGCAGATATTGAATCTCTTTTTGTCAATGATTCCGTAATTCGGGACACGACCACAGGTATTCTGGGAAGTGCACAAAACAAGATCCGCATATACGAAAAGGGGGGCGCCCTGCTCCTCACCTTAACGCCTGCAAAGGATAGTTTAGCGCTGGTAGAGAATATTCAAATCCATGATCCCCGCTATACAACTGCCGAAAATGTCGGTGTTAATAGCACATTTAAAGACATTAAAGCAGCCTATGAGATCAGAAAGGTTGTGACTTCCTTAAACAATCTGGTGATCTTTGTTAAAAACAGCGATGTCTACTTCACCATCTCAAAAGAAGAGCTGCCCGGCAGTCTGCGCTATAATCCCAGTCTGTCTATAGAAGCCGTACAAATTCCCGACAAGGCCAAACTAAAATACATGATGGTGGGTTGGTAAATCCTATTTTTTAGGAAAGCTTTAACTGCTCGTGGAAATCAGGACTTTTTAAAAATAGTAAATTGAACCAAAGTCCAGCTATATGAAATCAGCATTACTCTTTGCCGCCTTATTTTTTTGCCTCAGTAGCCTGCAGGCACAATTTGAATACGAAGCCTCAGCAGAGCACCCTTTTGGCCTGCCAAATCCTGAAGCCCCGGAACAAATTTTGGACTATGCGCCCTTGATTGGCGAATGTGATTGCTCCTCCGTAAGGCGCAAACCGGACCAAAGCTGGGATGTTCCCAAAAATATGCTCTGGCGTTTTAAATATATTTTGAACGGGATGGCCGTACAAGACGATGCCTTACATGAAGGCGGAACGCATGGGGGCAGTATACGTCAGTTCATAGCGGATAGTACGCGTTGGTATGTGCATTACTACAGCACTAATTTTCCTTCGACAACCCTTCCCGCCTGGGAAGGAAATAAAAATGACAGTACCATGGTCCTTTACAAGGAACAGAAAGCCCCAAATGGCATGGATGGATTCTACAGGATCACTTTCTCCGAAATGACAAATGACGGCTTTAAATGGTCCGGAGATTGGGTAAATCCTGATGAGTCAATAGTCTATCCAACCTGGAAGATCGATTGTATCAAACGGAAAGAGGAATAAGATGTATTTTTGCTCCCTAATTTGGGCAACTAATGCATCCTGTACTTCATAAAATCCTCCCAAGGATCTACGGCACAATTTACAACGCAACGGCGCTGGTTCATCCTAAACTTGTAGCCCGATGGGCCTTTATTACTTTTTGTACCATCCGCAAAGGCGGGATCAATGAACA
>JAOTYW010000014.1 GCA_029861705.1 Flavobacteriaceae bacterium | reverse complement strand
TGGCATCGAAACTCAGGAAATCACTAAAGACACATTAATGGCACTTGAGGTATATACTATCGATTCCTTTACCACCTACCCTTCTGCTTATGAAGGTCACTATCCACACTATAATACGCAGGTAGTTCAACGCTTAAACCCTATTGAAATCAAAGCAGGCGACCACTTCATCCCAACAAACCAGGTCGGCATTAGATACCTACTTGAAACCCTGGAACCCGCAGCAAACGACTCATTTTTTAATTGGAATTTCTTTGATGTGATCCTGCAGCAAAAAGAAGGTTTTTCGCCTTATGTATTTGAGGACCTGGCTTATGAATTTTTACAGGCCAATGACAGTATTGCAAAAACTTTCGAACAAAAAAAAGAAGAAGATGAGGAATTTAGGAATAATGCATATACGCAATTGAATTGGATCTATAAACAGACGGTTCATTATGAAAAAGCTCATCGCCGATATCCCATATTCAGAGTGCCTCGATCTGAATGACGACTAGATGATCAGGCGTAGCCAAATAACATCCGAATATTTACATAGGAATTTTCAAGTGCCTTTTGGATTTTCTTTGGCCCCATCCATTTTACCTTCCCTATACCTTCACTTTTTTGTCCTTTTAACTTGCCGTCATAGGAAGTTTTCATAGCAAACCAATGCACCTCTTTCAATTTATAAGTGCCTCCACTTTTAAAGATATGGTAGGTTGTTTGGAGGTGATTCTCCAATTTTAGCCCTTTGACACCGGTTTCTTCTTCAACCTCTCTAAGTGCAGCCTGTTCCAGTGTTTCTCCTTTATTTAATTTTCCTTTTGGTATATCCCATTTGTTATTTCGGTAAATAAAAAGCACCTTTCCTTTTTTATTGGTAACGACACCACCGGCAGCTACTTGGAGCGGTATTTTCTTGGTGAATTTTTTAAGGATCTCTTCGTGGTTGGGATGGTATATATATGCCAGTTTCAGCTTTTTAGTCGCTAATGCATCAATGGCAGTCTGAATGGCATTTCCATTGAGAAGGAAGTAGTCTTGGTGATTCGTATCAGAGAGGTCGCTAGTTAAAATGAGGAGTGCATCTTTTACGAAAACTTTATACATTTGCGACATGATTATTGATTCGGAAGCCGCTTCACGCACAGCAGAACTCCTTTTACAAATTAATGCAATTAAACTGAGACCCGAAAATCCGTTTACATGGGCTTCAGGTTGGAATTCGCCCATCTATTGCGATAACCGAATAATCCTCTCCTACCCTGCCATTCGCAACTATATTCGCGAGGAAATGAGTAAGCAAGTAGAAGCGCTTTATGGCAAACCAAATGTAATAGCTGGCGTAGCCACGGGGGCAATAGGCATTGGCATGCTAGTAGCGGAATATATGGGTCTCCCTTTTGTTTATGTTCGGCCCAAAGTGAAAGATCACGGCAGACAAAATCAGATCGAAGGCAGGCTAGAAGCCAATGCTCATGTTGTCGTTATAGAGGACTTGATCAGCACCGGCACCAGTAGTCTTAATGCTGTGAAAGCACTAAAAGAGGCTGGAGCGAACGTTCAAGGCATGGTGGCCATTTTCACCTATGGTTTTCCAGTAGCCCAGGCCAATTTTGAAGATGCAGGTATTTCGCTGAATACCCTATCTGATTATGAACACTTGATCGAAATCGCCCTGGAAAAAGGACATATATCCGATGCACAATTAGAGACTTTAAAGACCTGGCGAACCCAACCTGCAACCTGGCAATAGCTCACTTATGGAAATTAAAGCACCTACACATACGGTAAACAAAACCCCTCAGGAAGTTTATGACTTTTTGAGCGAGCTACCGAATATCCAACAACTTATGCCCGAGGAACTCGAGGCGTTTGAAATGACAGGTGAGGATTCCTTTTTTTTCCTTCTGAAAGGGATGCCAAAAATATACTTGGAGAGAGGTGCTTGTGAACCGCCTTCCAAGGTCATATTAGAATCAGCTCGCAAAAAATATGATTTCCATATTGCAGCACAGATAGATGCAATAGATGACAATAAAAGTGAAGTAATTTTTGAATTTAAGGGAGAGTTTAATACAATGCTGGAGATGATGATTAAATCGCCCATTACCAGCTTAATAAATTCCATGGCAGAAAATCTGCAAAGACTCTCCTAGAAGAGAAGAAGTTACCTCATAAGACCCATTGCAATTCCCCTTGTTGGATCGACCTCATCGTGCCGTTCTCCAGTGTTATATTTAATTGTCCGCTAGGTAAAATCCCTGTTATCAATCCTTTTATATCACCCTCATTATCGCTGAATGATACCCAATTTTCTTTTTGATACATTTTTGCCTCATAGCGTTCCTTCAATTTGTCCCAACTTAGTATCTCATTTAATTTGAATTCCTTTTTAAAGGAATCGATAAGGTCAATTACCAATTCATCCACATCTACAAACTCCCCTGTTATCTTCTTCATGGAACTAGCATTAGGCAGATCTGTAAAAGTTTCCTGATTTACATTGAGTCCAATTCCTATGACTGAGTGAACTAGTTCCAGGCCCCTCAGACTATTTTCGATGAGTATTCCACATATCTTCGCGCCGCCTGACATAATGTCGTTAGGCCATTTTAGCGCCAGATCGGGTATACCACATTGCTCCAAGACATCAATTATGGCAAGGGCGGCATGGATACTTATGCGAAATTGTTCTGCCGACTTTTTGCCAGAATGCAGTTTTAATATGCTGACAGTTAGGTTTTTACCAGCTTCGCTCATCCATGCTTTATTACGTTGTCCCTTGCCTTTTGTCTGATGTTGCGCACTTACTACGGTATAGTCCGACAGCTGTTTTTTCTGAACAAGATCTTTTAAATAATCATTCGTAGATCCGATGGCATCAAGTTTGATTATACTCATGTAGTGCAACGTTTTGGAATGTCCAACGTTATGTTAAAAACAATCGTCGTGAAATTAAAAAAATAATAACTTTGTATAAACTAATCCTATTGAATGCATAAAACGAAAGCGAGTGCTGACGAGTTGATTTCTTTGATCATAAATGGAATCGACGAAGTAAAAGGAGTTGATATAAACATACTGGATCTAAGAGACATAGAAAACACCGTTTGTGACTACTTTATAATTTGTAACGGAACTTCCAATACGCACGTAAACGCAATAGTTAATTCAATCCAAAAAACAGTTAGTAAAGCAATTCACGACAAACCATGGCATATAGAAGGCTCGGATAATGCAGAATGGGTCCTTCTCGATTATGTGAACGTTGTCGTTCATGTTTTTCAAAAGCACACACGCGAGTTTTATGATATTGAAGCGTTGTGGGGCGATGCCAAAGTTACTTTGGTTGAACGTAGTTATAATGTATAATTAAATGGCAAAAGAGAATAAAACACCACAAAAGAAACCCAAATTTAATGCCTGGTGGATATATGGTCTAATTGCCGTCCTCATCATAGGCTTCCAGTTTTTAGGTAGTGACAGCATTTCTGCTACAAAAAAGACAACTACCTCAGAACTTCAGGAATATTTGAGAAATGGGGACATCACCAAGATTCTGATCATAACGAATACGAATCAGGCCAAGGTCTTCCTTTCCGATGAAGCCTTGCAGAAAGATGTGCACAAAGAAGTTGCCAAACCCCCATTATTTCCCAGTGCTACTACCATCCCTCAATATGTATTGAATATTGGTGACTTGCAGATCTTCCAAAATGATATCAGTGAGATCAAAAAGAATAACAATCTGGATACCATTGTTGAATTTGACAAGGAATCCAATGTTTTCATGGATATCCTATTATCCATGTTGCCCTTTATAGTGATCATTGGTATTTGGATCTATCTTATGAGAAGGATGTCAGGAGGTGCCGGAGGTGGTGCAGGCGGACAGATTTTTAATATTGGCAAATCCAAGGCAAAACTTTTTGATGAAAAAACAGATACCCGGACATCTTTTCAGGACGTAGCCGGGCTTGAAGGGGCTAAGGAAGAAGTCCAGGAGATCGTAGAATTCCTGAAATTCCCTGATAAATTTACTTCACTTGGCGGAAAGATCCCTAAAGGAGCCCTTCTTGTGGGGCCTCCTGGAACAGGTAAAACCCTGCTTGCCAAGGCAGTTGCCGGGGAAGCTAAGGTGCCTTTCTTCTCTTTATCAGGCTCAGATTTTGTTGAAATGTTTGTTGGAGTGGGTGCGTCAAGAGTACGTGATCTTTTTAAACAAGCAAAGGATAAATCTCCTGCAATCATCTTTATTGATGAAATCGATGCGATCGGCAGGGCGCGTGGAAAAAATAATTTCACCGGCTCCAACGATGAACGTGAGAATACATTAAATCAATTGCTGACCGAAATGGACGGTTTCGGGACGAATACGAATGTAATTGTTCTGGCAGCAACCAACCGTGCCGACGTTTTGGATAAGGCCTTGATGCGGGCCGGACGTTTTGACCGTCAGATCTATGTTGATCTACCGGATATCCGTGAACGTAAAGAGATTTTTGAGGTGCATTTACGACCCATTAAGACGGCCGAAACACTCGATCTGGATTTTCTTGCCAGACAAACACCTGGATTTTCAGGAGCAGATATCGCCAACGTATGTAATGAAGCTGCTCTAATTGCAGCTAGGAAGGAAAAGAAATCGGTTGAGAAACAAGATTTTCTGGATGCAGTAGACAGGATCGTCGGAGGACTCGAAAAGAAAAATAAAATTATTACACCGGGCGAGAAAAAGACCATTGCCTATCATGAAGCCGGTCATGCAACAGTGAGTTGGATGCTGGAACATGCAGCCCCACTTGTAAAGGTAACCATCGTACCCCGAGGCCAATCTTTGGGTGCAGCCTGGTACCTGCCTGAAGAGCGATTGATTGTCCGACCGGAACAAATGAAGGATGAAATGTGTGCTACTTTAGGAGGGCGTGCCGCTGAAAAAATCATCTTTGATAAAATATCTACAGGTGCACTAAATGATCTTGAAAAAATAACCAAACAGGCACGTGCCATGGTCACGATTTATGGTCTGAATGATGAGATAGGGAATTTAACGTATTACGATTCATCTGGACAGAATGAATATGGTTTTACGAAACCATATAGTGAGGAAACAGCACAGAAGATCGATAGGGAAATATCTAAGCTCATTGAAGAACAGTATAAGCGTGCGCTGCTGGTTTTAGAAGAGAACAAAGATAAATTGATCATATTGGCAGAACGACTCCTCGAAAAGGAAGTCATCTTCAAAGAGGATCTTGAAAAGATATTTGGACAGCGGCCTTTTGATAAGAATGGGACAGAACAAGAAGTTCCGGTTGCACCAGCCGAAGTACCCAGCGAAGAATCAGCTGAAGAGAAAACATAAGTATTTCCAATCTCGTTTAGTACTTTCGTAAATGAGAATGGGCGCAATATAATGGGGTTTTTAGATTTTTTATTTGGCGGCGGGAAAAAGAAACCTTCCAAAGAAACGGTGGAAACACGTGGTGTCCACATGCCTGACCTGGCCATTCCCATTGACGAAAAGTTTACAATTCATTTTAAAAAGAATGGGGGTAAATTTCTATACTGCGATTCCTTTAGAGAAGTTTCCGAAGCCCTGAGTAATATTATTGAAGAGAATGGTTGGACAGGAAAACCATTTTACACACTGAATTCCCAATTGGAAGATCGCTTTACTGAAATCGGACTTAATTTCACCCATAAAGCGAATGACAGTGAAGTCTTTTTCACTACCTGTGAACATCTCATTGCCCAGAATGGATCCATTTTGGTAAGTTCCAGGCAACTTCATGAAAAGAAGCTGCACGAAGTTCCTTCGAATGTCATCGTATTTGCTACTACGAGTCAACTTGTAGAGACTATCGGTGAGGGTTTGAAAGTCATTAAGAACAAATACAAAAAAGGTATCCCTGACAACATTACTACCATCAAGCACTTCCAATACTCCAATTCGGAAGATGATGACTTTCTAACATACGGCAGTAGTTCAAAGCACCTTTATTTACTTTTACTGGAAGACTTGTAAGATGAAAGAACTCATTAGGCGGGTGCTGACAGGTGCAGTTTACGTGGTTATTCTTCTGGCTGCTATTTTTTTGAGTTCAGACGCTTTTGATTTTCTTTTTATGGTTTTCGGCCTCGCCTGCTTATATGAATTTAAGAGGTTGGTTTCGCTTAAAGGATATCACATCTTTATTCTCTACCTGGCCCTGTGGTGGACATTTATCTATTTGATTACAGATCAGCTCGCCATATTTATATTGCTGGCCATCACAGTTTTGGTCAATATCTATCTCATCGTTTATTTGTTTTCACCGGCTCGAAGAATTACTTCAACCGTGCATAAATTTATTATCGGCCTCTTTTATGTCGGGGCCGGTTGTATCTTTTTAACGATGATCCCTTACAAGGAGAATATCTTTTCACAATTTCTGATCCTTGGTATATTTGTAATGGTTTGGGTCAATGATTCCTTCGCTTATATCGTAGGTTCATTGTTTGGAAAAAATAAACTTTATCCCGCAGTGTCGCCAAAAAAGACCATTGAAGGCAGTTTAGGTGGCATGATATTCGCGTTGCTGGCAGCCTATATTCTAGCCCAGTACGATACCCAGCTCACATTGCCACAATGGCTAGTACTGGCGCTTATTGTCATAATCATGGGGGATATTGGTGATCTTGTAGAATCTAAACTCAAGCGGCAAGCAGGAGTAAAAGACAGCGGGGCAATATTGCCCGGTCATGGCGGAATGTTAGATCGGTTAGATAGCCTTATTTTTGCTGCACCATTTGCATTTCTTATGCTAAATTTGATCACGTATGTTTCATAAAGAGGGCTTTACCATCATCCTGATCACCTTCTTTCTAGTAGCCATAATTGCGCTTCTGGCACACTTTTTTGTGAAAGTACCCGGGCTGCGTATTGGCATTCAGATGGCTGCCCTACTAATTTTGGTCCTGGTTCTGCAATTCTTCCGAAACCCTAGTCGGGTTGCTATTCAAAATCCTAATCATATTCTTGCCCCGGTAGATGGCAAAGTGGTTATTATAGATGAGGTGCATGAACCGGAATATTTTAAAGATAAAAGACGACAAGTTTCCATTTTTATGTCGCCAATAAACGTTCATGTGACAAGATATCCTGCCAGTGGTGTGGTCACGTTCTCCAAATACCACCCGGGCAAATACCTGGTAGCCTGGCATCCTAAATCCAGCACTAATAATGAACGCACTACAGTCGTTGTTAAAACCTCGGAATTTGGCGAAGTGCTATACCGGCAAATTGCAGGGGCTGTCGCAAGGCGGATCGTAAATTACGCACAGGAAGGCGATTCAGTTCTCCAGGGCGGTGATGCTGGTTTTATTAAATTTGGATCACGAGTAGATCTCTTTCTACCCCTGGATACGAAAATTAATGTAACTAAGGACCAGCATGTAGTGGGTGCAAAAACCATTATCGCGACATCGATTAATGAAGAAGAGTGAAACATTAAAGGTTAGATTCGAAGCAGCCGTGGCCTATGTTAATTCATTTACGGACCCCATTCCGGCTGATCTATTGCTCAAACTTTACGCGTATTATAAGGTCGCCAATCAAAACTACGATCACCCCGGAAGCAAAAGTGAACTCATAAATGCATTTAAGGCAAATGCGCTTATACAGGCACAAAAGATAAAACCCAAAAAGGCCATGCAATCCTACATTGAACTGGTTGAAGACCAGCTCAAAAATATTACTGATTGAAATTGCGGAATTCTAGGCCTGTAACGCTTGCACCTGATCAGGTTCACGTTCTACATAAGTAAAATAATAGCCGCCGATTATCGTAGATAGGAAATAGACTCCTATAAGCCATGTTCCAAAGGGTAAATACGATTCCAAGCCAAACCAATCTCCTGTTAAGACAAGTAGCGCAAGACCTGCACCTCCCCGTGATAGTTCTATCCAAAAGGCATAAGGTTTTCGATCCATTAATGTGGTGTAGCCATAAATACCCAAAAACATAAAAAAGCCATAAAGCAATAAACCCCTTACTCCTATTTCACTGTAGTTAAAAAACATAAAAAGAAGCAAGGCTAAGGTGACAATCATTTGGTAAATGGCATACCCTTTCAGGTTCAGGGAAGCCGGGGTTTGATATTTATTGAAATTGTATACATCCTTAATTACGGGAATTGGGTGGGCTACTTTGACGTCTTCCGGACGCCAGCCCGTAGGCATAAACCATATTCTAAACTTATCCCAGGGATCTTTAGTACGCCATGAATCTTTCATGATTCGCCAAATGTGTTGAAAATTGATCAGAATTGGGTTCCAGGTCGCTGCCGGCTTGAGTACTCCATACTGAGGAGGTACCTCGTCCATTTCTTCCTGAAAAGTGCCAAACCATCTGTCCCAGATACACAATATCTGACCCAGGTTTTTGTCGATATACTCAGGATTTATCGCATGATGAACACGGTGTTGCGACGGGGTTACAATTATATATTCCAACCAACCCAGTTTTCCAATATGCTGGGTATGGTACCAGAATTGAGCGAATAAATGTATTGGAGCCAAAATGGCGATCACCTGGTTGGGTACCCCTAACAAAGCAGCGGGGATCAATAAAATTGGAAAATAGCCAATAACATTACTAATAGACTGCCTAAGGGCGCAGGCCAGATTAAACTCCTCACTGCTGTGGTGGATCACATGCTGATTCCAGAAAACATTAACATGATGACTTAGTCTATGGTTCCAGTAGCCGGCAAAATCCATCACTATGAAGGCCAGTAACCAGGTAATCCAGGTAGATCTAATCTCTACAACGGCCAACTTATCAACCAGGTAAGGATAGCTAACGAGAATAACGGCCAGGCCCAGCGAATCCTTAATGATATTTGTAAGCCCTGAACTCAAACTACTGATCGTATCCAGCACATTGTGTTTTTGGTCTTTTACAAAATGTCCATAAAGGATCTCTGCTAGTAAAAGCACAGTAAAGAAAGGGATTGCGTAAAGTAAGGCATTGGCATATGTTTCCATGCCATGAGTGTTAGTGCGTTAGTTGTTCCATTGTTGCCCTTTTACAGATCAATTGCAATCTTCACTATAAATGGCTCCTACATCCTTTGACCAGTTTGCCGGGATATTAGCAAATTGATCGGAGGAAACCTTTATGCACGTCAAAGGATTATTCTCAATTGAAAATGTTGTGAGCTGTGCATTAGCAGATACATCAGCGATCTCTACATCGTTATCTGACAGCGTTAATAATTGCAGTGCCGGGTTTGATGAAGTATCTAATGAAAACAGCTTGTTCCCTTCCGCTGCGATCTTCTCCAGGAAGCTCAGATCCTGCACTCTAATGAAGGTTAGTTCATTGTTCTCTGCATAGACAAATTTGAGCTTTGTATTATTAGAAACATCAAGTCGAGTCAGGGAATTATTGCTAACCACTAAGTTTTCCAGATCCTGAAAATCTTCGATACCCCTGAGGTCTGCAATTCCCAGGTCATTCAGGATAAGGTCTTTAATACCGAGTATTCTGCTCGTCACAACTGAACCATCCACTTCATCATCAAGATCTAATGTAACCAGCGCCTGTTCAAAGACAGCATCAGGGATGGCTGTGGTTATTTCGAAACCGGGGCCATCATCCGGATTCTCTACAGGAGCAGGTTGAGAATCATCTGAAGAGCAGGACAAAATCAGGGGTAGGGCAAAGAGTGTCAGCCAAAAGTTATTTTTCATTTTGTGCAATTTTTTCTTAGTTCCTAAAGATAAGGATTAAATGGATTTCAGACGTTGAAGGCTTTCCATCAAGGTTTGGATCTTTGCTTCGGCGTCTGCTGCTTTCTTGCGTTCCATAATAACAACTTGTTCCGGGGCATTCGCAACAAAGCGTTCATTGGATAATTTCTTTTGAACCGAATTCAAGAACCCTTTTGTATATTTTAATTCCTCTTCGATCTTCGCTATCTCAGAATCCACATCTACCGTGTCACCCGCAGCTATAAAATATTCATTGCTCTTTACTCTAAAAGATATGGCACCTTCAACTTTTGATGCCACTTTGGAAATCGCAGAGATATTTCCCAATTTCTTAATCACAGCATCCCAGCTTATATTGCTATTTTCTTTGTCGATAAAGTGCAGTTCCAAAGGCTCCTTGTTAGGAATGTTCTTCTCTTTTCGAATATTGCGTATTCCACTAATTACCTGAGAAGCAAATCCAAAATCTTTTAGCTGCTGATCGTTTACTTTCTTAGGTTTTGGCCAGCTTGCCACTATTAATGCGTCCTTAGGGGAGCGTTCACTGATATACTGCCAAATTGCTTCAGAGAGGAAGGGCATGAAAGGATGTAGAATAATCAGGTTCTGCTCAAACAATTCCAGCACTTTATCCCGGGTATTTCTATCGATTGGTGCCTGATAAACCGGTTTTACGATCTCGAGCAGCCATGAACAAAAATCATCCCATATAAGCTTATAGATAGCCATCAGGGCATCAGAGATCCTGTATTTGGACATATGGTCTTCAATACGGCTCAGTGTATCGTTAAAAGTTGCCTCATACCATTCTAATCCCTGGATAGCAGCCGGCGTAGGCTCTCCCTCATTAACTTCCCATCCTTGTACAAGCCTAAAGGCATTCCAGATCTTATTTGCAAAATTTTTGCCTTGCTGGCAGAGCGCTTCATCAAACAGCAAATCATTCCCGGCAGGCGCACTTAACATGAGGCCTACACGAACCGCATCTGCGCCAAATTCTTCAATGAGCTTTAAGGCATCCGGTGAATTACCCAGCGATTTAGACATCTTCCTTCGCTGTTTATCCCGAACGATCCCTGTAAAATATACATTGGAAAACGGACGCTCATTGCGATACTCATATCCGGCCATGATCATTCGGGCTACCCAAAAGAAAATAATATCGGGCGCGGTCACCAGATCACTGGTAGGATAATAATATGTTATCTCTTCATTATCAGGTTCAAGGATACCACCAAACACGCTCATCGGCCAAAGCCAGGAAGAGAACCAGGTATCCACCACATCTTCATCTTGCCGGAGGTCGCTAGCCTGTAAGCCGTCATTACCACTCGCAGATCGGGCTTTTTCAAGGGCTTCTTCAATTGTTTCAGCAACTACAAAAGTTTGGCTTCCCTTGCCGTAATAATACGCAGGTATACGCTGGCCCCACCAAAGCTGTCTGGAAATATTCCAGTCTCTGATATTGTCCATCCAATGCCGGTACATATTCTCAAATTTGGCCGGAAATAACCTGATCTCCTTAGTTTCCACAGCTTGTATCGCGGGTTTCGAGAGTTCTTTCATCTTCAGGAACCATTGCTCGGATAAACGTGGTTCTATTACTGCTTTGGTACGCTCTGAAGTACCTACCTTATTGACATAATCTTCCGTTTTAACCAACAATCCTTCGGCTTCCAATTCTTTTTTAATGGCTTTCCGGACTACAAAGCGATCCATTCCCTCATAGTGTAAGCCATGTGAATTAAGGGTAGCGTCATCATTAAATATGTCAATAAATTCCAAGCTGTGTCGCTCACCTATCTCCTTGTCATTCAGATCATGAGCCGGTGTTACTTTAAGACAACCCGTTCCAAATTCCATATCTACATACGTATCCTCAATGATCGGTATAGCGCGATTACAGATTGGAACAAGCGCTTTTTTACCTTTAAGATGCGCGAATCGCGTATCATCCGGATGTACGCAAATTGCGGTGTCACCCAGGATCGTCTCAGGGCGCGTAGTAGCTATGGTCAGCTGTTCATCGGAACCCTCAATGGGATATGAGATATAGTATAACAAGCCTTGCTTTTCCTCGTATATTACTTCCTCATCAGATAGGGTAGTTTTGGCCTGCGGATCCCAGTTCACCATCCTGAATCCACGGTAAATGAGTCCTTTTTCATACAAATCCACAAATACTTTGATCACTGAAGCTGAGAGATCTGCATCCATGGTGAATTTGGTTCGATCCCAATCACAGCTACAGCCTAATTTTTTAAGCTGTTCAAGGATGACTCCGCCATAATTGTGGGTCCATTCCCATGCGTGCTCCAAAAATGCGTCCCGACTGATATCTGACTTTGATATGCCTTCTTCGGCCAGTTTGGCTACTACTTTGGCCTCTGTGGCTATTGACGCATGATCTGTACCGGGTACCCAGCATGCATTTTTACCTTCTAATCTGGCCTTTCTGATCAATACATCCTGCAAGGTATTATTAAGCATATGGCCCATATGAAGTATCCCTGTTACATTAGGCGGGGGTATAACAATAGTAAAGGGATCTCTATTATCAGGTTTCGATGAAAAATAATCATTGTCCATCCAGTAGGAATACCAGCGGTCTTCGATCTGTGCGGGATTATATTTTGAAGGAATTTCCAATTTTCGGTACGGTTTTTGAAAAATTAAGTCCGGTATTAAAAAAATGATCATTGACAGGTCATAAAACCGTCAATAACCATTGGTTTTTTTACCTAATAATAAATACGAAACAAAAATAACTAACGTTAGTAGATAACAAAAGAATTTTGATGTTGATGGTAAATCATTTACATTTGAAATTCACCCAAAACCTTGAGATAATTATGAAAAATGTAATTGTACTATTAGTAATTGGCCTACTTGCCTTTGGGGTGCAAGCCCAGGAAAAGGTAGCTAAGATAGCGTTTAATGAAGACACTATAGATTACGGACTAATCGAAAAAGGGAGTGACGGTGTGCGAATATTTGAATTCACGAACACAGGTGAAGCCCCATTGATCATAACAAAGGTTAGCTCCAGTTGTGGTTGTACGATCCCGAAAAAACCTGAAGATCCTATTTTACCTGGTATGACTGGTGAGATCCAGGTTAAATACGATACAAAGAGGGTTGGCCCTATTAGAAAGGCGATCACCGTCATTTCTAATGCAGATACCCCAACCGTTATTTTAAAAATTAAAGGCGAAGTAAAAGGCGTAGACCAGAAATAAACGCCTATTTAAATAGAACTAAAAACCCTCGATCTTAGATCGGGGGTTTTTTATTCAAACATTTTCTTCAAAACAAAGCTAAAGAGCAAGTCTTTATTCTGCCTGGCGATCTGGACCCTGATACGTTTTCCTTCCCGCTCATTTAGCAATTTTAAGATCTCCTGCAGTTTATAGTTGTGGATCTTCTTGCCATTAACAGCTAAAATTACGTCCCCTTCCTGCAACCCGGCCTCTTCTGCCGGACTTCCGGCCCGGATAGCTGATACAATGATCTCCGGGACTAAACTGATTTTAGTCTGATTTCCCATTAATAGCTTAATATCTCCAAATGCCCTTTCATCCCGGGAGGCAGGTTTTGAACTCGATATTTTTTCCGCAACATAGCGCACGCCATTATGTTGCAATGCTATACCGCTCATATTATAATGGAATGGATCGTGAAAATGATTGTTTTTACGCAGTGTTACCTGCCGTTTTCTATAATCGAATACAACATTAAACCGTCTTAATATTTCAGCACCAAGGCTACCATTTCTATCGCCCAAATTAGTCGCGGCCTGGAAATAGGACATATAGGGAAAAGCTGCTTTCGCATCATTAATTTCGAAGGAACCAATTTTAATGCTTTTTACTTTAGTCCGTCGGCCGTAAATATCTCCGTTTAAACCACGTCCTAAATAATCTTCGTAGTGCATATCCGGGATCCCGATTCCTTTTACAGGATCATTAAATAACCAGAGCGCATCGCTACTCCCTGTATCGATCAATAATTTAACAGGAATATCTTCGTCATTGCTCATAACTACGTCACCGTCAATAAAGGCTCGTCTATTATGCACAATTAGCGGTAAGATTTCGCTTTTTTTGCTGGGCTTTCCTACATATGTAGCGGGAGTATGAAATTTGATGAAATTCCGACCATAATTGATATCTACGACAAAATCTTTAAATAGGTCATAGCCGATGATACCATGAATAGGTATGCCCAGAGCAGGTGAAAAATTAATATTCTTATCTAGTACTACGTATAGTTGCTGATTGAAATTCCGAATATTCTGCAACTTGAAGATATTGTTTGTAGATTTCAAGGCTCTAACAGCTTCCCCTTCCCCAAGGCCCTGGATTTTTATCTCCGTCACATTGTTCAGCTTAATGGAATCCTGATCTGACAGGTTGAATAAAATGGGTGTACTCACACCTGAATCAAGAATAAAGGAAAGTTGCGCCCCATTCACCTCCATAGGAATGATCATTAAATTATTGATCATTTCAAATCGCACCTTTTGGTACTTCTGCTGTCCGGGTAGTTCAAAATACTGCGACTGACCTGTTTGGAAAAGCCCCAAGGTCAGTGCTATAACGAGAATGAATCTTAAGCGTTGCATACAGGGAAACGTCCTTCTTGTTTAAAGTTACATATTATGGCAGCCAATTAATAGGTATTTAACATTCCCTTAATCCCCAGCTTTATCGACTGGAATATTGTTTAGTCAGTACTATTTTCCCAAATTTGTTCTAAACAGCCTGCCATGCCACACATTTCAACAAAAGGAAGCACTATGCCGGAATCGCCAATCCGGAAACTCGTCCCTTATGCAGAAAAAGCTAAAAAAAGGGGCGTTGGTGTAATTCATCTCAATATTGGGCAACCTGATATCAAAACCCCTCAAGTGGCCATGGATGCGATCCGGAACAATACAATTGATGTCCTGGCCTATAGCCGGACAGAAGGTAGTGAAGCCTATAGGCTGAAATTAGCCGGGTATTACAAAAAACATGGGATCAACATAAATAGTTCAGACATCATTATCTCTACAGGAGGCTCTGAGGCACTTTCTTTTGCCATGAATAGCATTGCCGATAACGGCGATGAAATCATCATTCCTGAGCCATTTTATGCTAATTACAATGGTTTTGCCACCACGGCCGGAGTAAAGGTTGTACCTGTAACTTCGGGCATTGAAACCAATTTTGCCCTTCCCTCGATCTCTGAATTTGAAAAGGCGATCAATTCACGTACAAAAGCTATTTTAATCTGTAATCCCGGGAATCCGACTGGTTATTTATACACCCACGATGAGATCGTGCAACTAACAGCCCTGGTAAAAAAGCACGATCTTTTCCTGATCGCAGATGAGGTGTACCGGGAATTTGCGTATGACGGGCATGTCCACCATTCCATCTTAAAAGAACCCGATATGGAATCGCACGCCATTATGGTCGATTCTGTATCTAAACGATATAGTATGTGTGGCGCCCGCGTTGGCTGCCTTGTATCGCGCAACAAAGAAGTAATCCGTACGGCCTTGAAATTTGCTCAGGCCAGACTGTCTCCCCCTACCCTTGGACAACTTGCCAGTGAAGCCGCTTTGGATACTGAAGATTCCTATTTTGAAGCAGTTATACAGGAATACCAGATGCGGCGGAATGTGTTAGTTTCAGCCCTACAAAAAATTGAAGGTGTTCAGGTAACACGACCTAAAGGAGCCTTTTATTGCATTGCGGCATTACCGGTTGATGATTCAGAAGCTTTTGCCCAGTGGTTGCTGGAATCCTTTGAATTTGAAGGAGAAACCGTTATGGTAGCGCCGGCGGGAGGGTTTTACTCTACGCCCGGAATGGGTGCAAATCAGATTCGGATCGCCTATGTTTTGAAGGCAGACCGACTCAAGAAAGCAGTCGATATTTTAGGAGCAGCCTTAAAAGCTTATCAGGCATGATCAAGATCCTTGAACACCAATCCCTCAAATCTTACAACACATTTGGGATAGACACGACTGCCCGCCACTTTGTCTCTGTGCAAAGCGTAGATGAGCTGCGAGAGGCATTGCTTCTCGAGGGATATTCCAAAAAGTTCATTTTGGGTGGTGGCAGCAATATTTTACTGACAAAATCCCTAGATGCCTTAGTCATTCACCTCGCTATTAAAGGCATTGTTCCCCTATGGGAAGATGATGAGCAAATTGCCTTAAAAGTTATGGCCGGCGAAGTATGGCATCCTTTTGTTTTGTGGACGTTGGAGCATGGATATGGAGGTTTGGAGAATCTATCCTTGATCCCCGGAAATGTAGGAACGGCCCCTATTCAAAATATCGGCGCCTATGGTGTGGAATTAAAAGACGTTTTTCAGCAATGTGATGCAATGTCCATGGAAACAGGAAAGATTCATACATTCTCCAAAGATGAATGCCAATTTGACTACAGGGATTCATACTTCAAAAGAGAAGGCAAGGGCAAGTATGTGATCACATCAGTCGTATTTGTCCTTACAAAAAAGGATCATGTACACAATACTTCATACGGAGCCATACAAGCAGAATTGGAAAAACGTGGAATTGAGCAAGCTGACATAAAAGATATCTCCGATGCTGTTATTACCATCAGGGAGAGCAAGCTTCCCGATCCTGCAAAAATTGGCAATTCAGGCAGCTTCTTTAAGAACCCGGTGATCAGCGAAGAGTCTTATCAATCGATAAAAAAAGAACATGCAGCGCTTCCTGGGTATCCACAAGATGAAGGAGGTATAAAAGTACCAGCCGGATGGCTGATCGAACAATGCGGATTTAAAGGGATGCGACATGGTAATGCAGGAGTATACGAGAAACAAGCGCTCGTACTGATTAACCTGGGGAATGCAACGGGGGAAGAGGTACTGGAGCTCGCACTTAAAATAAAAGCTGCGGTCTATGAGAAGTTTGGGGTCCACATTCAGCCTGAGGTAAATATAATACCACAATTTTAGCTATTTTACTACCTTTATAGGAAGGCGTAGTCTGGTATAAAATAACCCCTGAAATATTGATCCCAGGGGTTATATCAAACCAAACTAACCAAAAACTAAATGTACAATAACCAGTTGTACACTTACTTTAATAAGATAGAGAAACGCATAGCTGACAATCAATTGCCAAATTCTGCGTTTAGCCTATATACGGTGAGAACCCGGAGATTGGATGACGTAGACATCAGAAATAGTCATCAGGGTGACTAAAATCACATGAGCGCACTACTTGAACAGCATATCGTTGAATTGCTTCGGGAACGCAATGAAAAGGCCATTTCATTGCTTTACGATCACTATGGCGACACCTTATTTGGCGTCGCTTACAAAGTGGTACGCGATGAGGAACTTGCCCAGGATATACTTCAGGAAAGTTTTGTGAAGATCTGGCGAAAATCAGACACATACGATTCTTCTAAGGCAAAATTATTCACCTGGCTCTTCCGAATTACACGCAATACAGCAATTGATAAATTGAGGAGCTCCAATACCAAGATGGAGAAAGAAATCCAAATGGATGTTTCAGACGTATATAATCTAGGTATTGAAAGTATCAAACCTGAGTTTTTGGACGTCCGAGAGAATCTGGAGAAGATTGAACAAAAATACCAGATTGTACTAGACGCCCTGTTTTTTCAGGGGATGACCCAACAAGAAGCCAGTGATGAATTGGAAATTCCTTTGGGTACCATAAAATCCAGGTTAAAGATAGGCTTGAGAGAACTTAGAAAAATTTATGGTTCTACAAGAGCACTTTTAGCCCTAATAATTAGTATTCTATGAAAGAAAAAATACGCATATTCTTGGATACCGACTTGCTGGAAAAGTACCTTTTAGGTACTACTTCTCAGGAAGAAACCTTGCAAGTGGAGCGATATATAGCCATGTACCCAGAGGTACGGAAAACCTTTGATGAACTACAGGGTAATCTTGAGGCTTTTGCCAAAATGCACGCCCTTACTCCACCAGAGGGTTTAAAAGCCAAGATACTGGCTGTAATTCGCGCTCAGGATTCCGGAAGACGACGCTTTAGGAGATACGCCATAGCTGCTTCGATAGCTGCATTTATTTTTGCTGGTTCTTCTTACTTCTTCTATAACCAGAATCAAAACCTTCAGCAAAAAAATGTGATCGTTAATAATAAGATCAAGAACCTGGAGGCCGATATGAGGGAGCAACTCGAAGATGTCCGTAATCAGTTTATTGTCCTGAATAACCCTAATACACGTAAATACTACATGAAAGGGAATGAGCGGGCACAGGAGCTGAAAGCGATAGCTTATGTGAACCCGGTTAAGAAATTGTCCTATATCAATGTGCAGAACTTACCACAGCTTCCAGAAGATCAATGTTATCAGATGTGGGCTGAAGTAAATGGCGAAATGGTTGATATGGGTATCATTGGCGATTTCGGCAAGAACGACAAACTTTTTGCCCTGCCTTATTCAGATCACGCTATGGGTTATATCACTATAGAACCCAAAGGTGGGAATACGGCCCCTACTGTTGAAAATATAGTTGCGAATCTCAAGTATTAAGACAACCATCTTTTCAACTTAACAAGAATCAGAAGCCCCAGAAATGGGGCTTTATTTGTATCTTTGCCCAAAGCTTATTCAATATGCTCTTAGTCCTCACAATAAGCCTTCTGGCACTGGCTTTTGCAGGAATCGCTATTAAGATCTGGTCTCAAAAAGACGGACAATTTGCAGGTACCTGTGCCTCACAAAGTCCTTTTTTGAACAAAGACGGGGAAAGCTGCGGCTATTGTGGCAAAATGCCGGGTGAGGCCTGCAAGAAAGAAGTGGTGGATAATTAGATTACAGCTTTATACTACTTAACAATACCCATATTTGGAAGAAAGAAATATAGTACTGCATGAGGCTATTGCCAAAGCAAAGGCAGGAAACCAGATGGCTTTTAGTCATTTGCTGGATAGCTTTTGGAATGATGTATATGGGTTTCAGTTAATTCGGACAAAAAACGAGAATGACGCCGAAGATATTACCATTCAGACTTTTTCAAAAGCTTTTGATAAGATCGATACCTACGATGAATCTTATGAATTCAAAACCTGGCTGATCACCATTTCAAAGAATATACATGTGGATCTTATCCGTAAGCGGAAACGAAGTGTGCTGCAATCGGCTGATTCAGGTAATCAGGAGGCCATTGGGAAAGTATTGGACGATGCCCCTACTGCAGAAGATCAATTGATCACTGAACAAAACCTGAATTCGCTGTTGACGCATATTAAAAAGCTTAAGCCTCATTATCGCGAAGTGATCAATCTTCGATATTTCAATGAACTATCCTATGCAGAGATCGCCAGTGAACTAGGTGAACCCATCAACAATGTTAAGGTTAAGTTGTTAAGGGCGAAGAAGTTATTAGCACATAGCATTCAATCCGGTAGTCCTTCATAAAGAATAAATCACAGGATTTTAAGTTCGTATATTTACACAAAATTGCTATATGAGTAAAGAGCTGGCAACACATATTCAACCGCCAAAAGGAAAACCAAAGTGGCTTAGGGTAAAGCTACCTACAGGGTCTAAATACACCCAGCTGCGTTCCCTGGTAGAGAAGTATGAATTAAATACAATTTGTACCTCAGGGAGCTGCCCAAATATGGGGGAGTGCTGGGGTGAAGGGACAGCCACCTTCATGATATTGGGCAATATTTGTACCCGTTCCTGCGGATTTTGCGGCGTTCAGACGGGCAGACCGCATCAAGTAGATTGGGAAGAACCCGAAAAAGTGGCCCGATCTATCAAGATCATGGGGATCCAACATGCTGTAATTACTTCTGTAGACAGGGATGACCTTAAGGACATGGGATCCATTCTTTGGGCAGAGACAGTGAAGGCGATACGCAGGATGAACCCTCAAACCACTTTAGAGACTTTGATACCTGATTTTCAAGGCCTCACAGGTCATTTAGATAGGATTATTGCCGTAGAACCAGAAGTCATTTCCCACAATATGGAAACAGTACGCAGACTTACTCGGGAAGTTCGCATACAGGCCAAATATGACCGCAGTCTGGAGGTTTTGCGCTATTTAGGCGACAATGGTGCCAAGCGCACAAAATCTGGTATTATGTTGGGTCTAGGGGAACAGGAATCTGAGGTATTGACTACCCTGGAAGATCTTAGAGAAAACAAGGTGGATGTGGTTACCATAGGACAGTATTTACAGCCATCCAAAAAACATCTGCCAGTACGCGAATTTGTACTGCCTGACACTTTTGAGAAATACCGAGAAATAGGGCTGGAAATGGGATTCCGACATGTTGAAAGCGGCGCTTTGGTCAGGTCATCATACAAAGCGCATAAACATATTGACTAAAATTGGGTATATTTCATAGCCTGAAATGTACAATTTATGTCCATCCCAGACGTTTGATTTTCAGGCAGTATCTGTAAATGGGAGTGAATTCATATAAAGGCAAGTAACCCTTTAGTACGAGAGCCCAGGAGAGCAGAACCCTAAATTTAATACCAAGACTAGCAATACCGTTGAGACCTACCTTCATTCATACGGCCATTCGAACTCTTATTCTTATAGGAACAATCGGGCTATTCTGTAGTAATGCCACAGCTCAAAAACGCTCTTATGAAGATGCCGATTTTGAGAATCTCTTTTTACGTACAACTCAATATCGACATGAAAATAAAATCGATCTTGCACTGGAGGCCTTAAACCAGGCAGCTGCCTTATCAGAAGAGCAGGAAAACGAGAAGATCCTCGCTGATAGTTATCACATGTTCGCTATCCTGTATATGGACATGAACAAAAGGGAAACCACAGAATTTTATTGGGATCGCGCCAAGGTGCTACTGAAGAATCTTGCATATCCCTATGGCACCGCTGTACACAAGTATATCGAAGCCAAGCTGCTATATAACAGCAAGAATAATTTTCAGGCAATTTACATGCTCAATGAAGCCAAAACATTGAGTAATGACCGAAATCTCCGAAATAACATATTACTCCTTGAAGCGCATATTTATGCGAGTATTGAGAAATATGACAGTGCGATCACCAATTATAATGCGCTTTTGGTAAATACGGATGCCTTTGAACAGGATTACATCGTCACCAAGGCAAATGAAGGGCTGGCGAACTTATTTGCGAACAGGGAGATGCACCAGGAAAGTATCAAATATGCGAACGACGCCCTTGCTATAGCTGAAAAAAATAAGTATTCAAAAGAAATTCTTGCCCTCAATGAATTACTGGGTAGCGCTTACGAAAATGCAGCCCAGTACAATCTTTCTCTTAAACATAACCGGAAACTGATGGTCATCAAAGATTCTGTGTTCACCATAGAAAAACTGAAAGCTGAAGCCAAAACCGCCGACCGTATTCGTTTCGATTTTATGCATGATCAGATAAAGGATCAGACAAAGGAAATTGAAGAGCTCAATGAGTCCGCCAGTCGATCCGAAATAACGGCAATACTGACATCCGCCTTCCTGACCATAATCTCTTTACTTGCTGTTTCACTTTTCCGAAACAACCAGATCAAACTGAAAACCAATGATCTGTTACAAACAAAGAACAAGGAATTACAGGCTGCCCGGGATGCTGCTGTTCAGGCTATGGAAGCGAAAACAAATTTCCTTTCTACTGTAAGTCACGAATTACGAACGCCGCTCTATGCCGTAACAGGATTAACGCATATACTTCTGGAAGAGAGTCCTGCAGATCACCAGAAAGAACATTTAAAATCTTTAAAATTCTCCGGGGATTATTTGCTGAATTTCATCAATGATATCTTACAGATCAATAAGATCGATGCGGAAAAACTGGAGCCGCTTGCCATAGAATTCAGTCTTAAAAAGGTGCTCACTGATGTAATTACCGGCTTACAGCAAAATGCGAAGCAGAATAATACACAACTCCTGTTAGATTATGACGAAAATATCCCTAAGCATTTACTTTCAGATCCAATTAAATTATCACAGATCTTTCTCAATTTAGTGGGCAATGCGATCAAATTTACCCATGACGGATACGTAAAGATCATTGCCAAACAACTTCGGAATGAAAATGGGGAAGCTAATATTTATTTTGAGGTTCAAGATAATGGTATTGGGATCGCTGATGCAAAACAAAAAAATATCTTCGACAGCTTCGATCAAGGTTCGGTCCGGATCAACAGGGAGTACGGAGGTACCGGATTAGGCCTTTCCATTGTAAAAAGTTTATTAGGCCTGTTTAACAGTGATATCGCCCTGGATAGTGAAGAAGGAAAAGGAAGTGCCTTTTACTTTGAGATTAATATGAAAGTTAGGGAAGTACAACCTGAAGAAATTCTCTTCGAGCCAGAGCACAAGGAATATGATCTTGACGGACTCCATCTACTTGTTGTGGAGGACAATAAGATAAACCAGGTAATCACCAAAAAAATGCTCTCCAAGCGTGGGATTACTTGTGACATCGCTAATAATGGGTATGAAGCTGTTGATTTGGCAAAAGCCAATACATATGATGGCATCCTCATGGATATTCACCTGCCGGGAATCAGTGGTGTAGAAGCAACGATCCAGATTCGTCAGTTCGATTCTGTAATCCCCATAGTCGCACTTACCGCCATTTCTTTAGACGATAGTGTAGAAACTTTCTATAATGCCGGATGTAATGATGTAGTTACGAAACCCTTCAAACCTGAGTTATTCTATCAAAAAGTTGGTGAAAATATCCTGGAGCCTAAATTGAAGCGTTCTGTGTCTTAATTCCCAGGCAATCCATAATTTTGGCCTTACCTTCTCCTAAAAACTTATGCTTTACCTCTAGGAAACTTGCATTGGGCAATAAGTGCCCTACCCTGGCATAGTCCTTTTCAGTAAAGACTAAGAGATCTATACTTTTAAATTTTTCTATTTCTTTCTTAGAGAAATGATGATGATCCGGAAAAGCAAGATGCGTAAATTTTAAGTCTCTAGATTTTAAAAATTTTACTAATGGTTTTGGTTGGGCGATACCTGTCACCAACGTAAATGGATACTCCTTGAGTTCTTGAAGACTCAAGGGCTTTGCGCCACTTAAGTGCTCGCTATACTGCAGTCTGGCAAAAATAACTTCCTGAGCGGGCCCGGGTTTAAGTTTTCTTACGACTTCCTCTTCTTGTTCTGGCGCCAAAATATCAGGGCATTTAGTGACAATGATACTGTCTGCCCTCCGGGCTTCTCTCCTACTATCCCTGAGGTTTCCGGTCGGCAGAAAATAATCCTCCGAATATAAGTTAGCATA
>JAOTYW010000162.1 GCA_029861705.1 Flavobacteriaceae bacterium | reverse complement strand
ACGACATTCTGCACGGAGCCTACTTCCATACTACCATAGTCTGCAGTATAATCCAGGTTTTTCATTTCACCAATATTAGCCTTTGTATAATCAGCATTCAATTCAAGATCGCCTACTTTTTTAAGGACAAAACCTGAATAATCTGCATTAATAGATCCACTGTTCATATAGTCGATCGTAGATTTTGAAGTATAATCAAAGCGCAACTGATTGTTTCGTCCGCGTAATTCTCCAATTTCTAACCTGCCGTAATCACAGAAGATCTTGGCGTGTCCATCAATGCGATCAATAATAATGGCCCCGTAATCATTACTTAAATGCACGCTATGCTTAACGGGTGCTTTAATTGAATAGTTGATCTGCATACTAGTAGTATTCTTCCCCCAATTCCATCCTTTACCTTTGGCTAAAACAGTTTTGGCAGATACCATATCGCCCGTGGAATCAAATTCTACAGTGATCTCTTCCAGCTTTTTCGCTACTTTATCCTCATTATTTCCGCTCACCTTGATCTTGATCTCCATGACAATCCGGTCTTCATCCCAGGATGAAATGGTTACATTACCGTAGCTGTTCCTGATTTTCAGCAGGTCTGTTGGGTTTACATCAAATTCTTTATTGATGGTCTTTTCCTTATTGTACTTACCCTTTAACTTTCCGTCATGAGCCATTGTGGCCAGAGGGATAGTCAAGCAGAGTACAAGGGCGTACTTAAATAATAATGTTTTCATCATTGTTCGTTTTTAATTGCTCAATCATTTTTATTTTGGTCATATATAAATTCAGAATATCCATCCGGCTTTGAAAATTTTGTATCATGGCTTGCATGATCACTTCCTTGTTTCGGCCATCAATTAATTCCTTTTCTAATTTTAAGTAATCAGACTCGAGGCGCGTCATTTGCTTCATGGCATCCTGGATCAATTTTTCAGTGTCCTCATTTCTGTATTGCTCAAAACTTATCAACTGATCTTCTACCAGGTTGGCAAAATACATTTTGGTTTGAGGCAATTCCGGTGCGATCTGAGCTACTTGATTTTCGACAGAACCTGTCTGTAAATTTATGAGACCGAGGCCGAGGATGCCGATTAGTGCAATGGATGCAGCAATGGCATAGGGTTTCCACCAGTTTATTCTTTTTCGAACGGTGTAAACCACCATAGTTTGGTCTTCAAGCCTGGATTGGAAACGCGCTTGGTGCCCTTCCTGTGGTTCCCGGAAATCAAAAGATCCCTTTAAACCATCCATCATTTCGTCTATGTTAAATTCTTCTTTCATGTTAGGCATTTATCATTTTTTTCCTGAGGCTATCCTTGGCCCTCGATATAGTAGTGCGACAGTTAGCATAGCTGATATTCATTATGCCGCTTATTTCTTCATAATCATATCCTTCGATCAGGTGTAAGGTCAAAGAAATTCTGTAATTGTCTTTGAGTCGGTTCATAGCGTCCATCACTTTTTGAGCCTTTCGTTCTGTACTGCTATGATCCGTGACAACTGCATCAGTATCTTCGACCTTGTACATCAAATTCTCCAGATCTACTTCATTCCGTTGCTTTTGCTTGCGATAGTGATAAATACTGTTATTGATCACGATACGCTTTAGCCAGGCTCCGAACGTTACCTCTCCTTTAAAAGTCTGAAGTTTGGTGAAGGCATTCAAAAAGGATTCCTGCATAATATCTTCTGCTTCCATTTCGTCCTTCACTATACGTACTGCTGTATTGTACATGGCTTTGTAATACCTGTTATAAACCTCCATTTGTGCAAGTTGATCGCCGTTGATACACCGCTGTAACAGAGGGTCAATATGATCTTTTCTAAGGCTCAAAAAGTTGATTGTTTGAAGTAATGAGTACTCAAGTTATGGATTGTTACACTTTTAATAAAAAACTTGTCTTCCATGGCATAGGAATTGCCTTATATGGGAGATAAAAATACGTGTAATACCCTATTTTCAGGTAGCTTGTAGAGGTTTAATCTTGTAGAATATACCTCTGGAATACTTGGCTGAATAAGATACGTGACAGAATGGCCGATTTATAGCATATGGGAGAGATAAAAAATACTGAATTTGACAATATGACGCTCCAGGGTCTGGATGAAGATTCTGAATTAATTCCGTTACTCACCCCTGAGGATGAGGAAGAGATGAACAATGAGCGCCTGCCGGAAACCTTGCCAATACTTCCATTGAGGAATACAGTTCTTTTTCCGGGGGTGGTTGTTCCTATTACAGCCGGAAGGGATACGTCTATTCACTTGATCAAAGATGCCAATAATGGCAGTAAGGTTATTGGCGTGGTTTCTCAAAAGGATGAGGAAACAGAGGATCCGGGAATCAATGATCTGAATACATTAGGTACGGTTGCACGTATTTTAAGGGTCTTAAAAATGCCTGATGGTAATACAACTGTCATTATTCAGGGCAAAAAGCGATTTGAGATCGCTGAGATACTGACTGAAAAGCCCTATATCACGGCTACTATACGGGAAGCACAAGAGAGACCAACAAACCAGGAAGAAAAAGAATTCCTGGCGATCATACAAGGCATCAAAACTATTGCACTGGACATCATTAGGGAGAATCCGAATATCCCCAGCGAAGCTTCTTTTGCTATCAAGAATATTGAAAGTAATTCCTTCCTGATCAATTTTGTGTCCTCGAACCTCAATCTCAATGTGAAGGAGAAACAGGAATTACTCGAGATACCCAATTTGAAAGATAGGGCACTCGCCACTTTGAAATACATGAATGTTGAATTGCAAAAATTGGAATTGCAGAAAGATATTCAATCAAAAGTGCGCAGTGATATGGATCAGCAACAGCGTGAATATTTCCTACACCAGCAGATGAAAACCATCCAGGAAGAATTGGGTGGCGGTGTTTCTTATGATGAAGAGATCCAGGAAATGCAGGCGCGTTCTATGGAAAAGAAATGGAGCGAGAAAGTAAAATCCCATTTCGACAAGGAATTGGGGAAATTAAAACGCATGAATCCGCAGGTAGCCGAATATGGCATTCAACGTAATTACCTGGATCTATTACTCGATCTCCCCTGGGAAGAATTTTCGGAAGATCAATTTGACCTCAAAGCCGCCACGCGTATTTTGGATAGGGACCATTACGGCCTGGAGGACGTTAAGAAACGTATCCTGGAATACTTAGCCGTACTGAAGTTAAGGAACGACATGAAATCTCCGATACTGTGTCTATATGGACCACCCGGGGTTGGAAAGACATCCCTGGGTAAATCCGTTGCAGAGGCACTGGGAAGGGAATATGTGCGAATGTCTCTGGGCGGACTAAGGGACGAAGCTGAGATCCGCGGCCATAGAAAAACATATATTGGAGCCATGCCGGGCCGGATCATACAAAACATTAAGAAAGCAGGGACATCCAACCCGGTTTTTATCCTGGACGAGATCGATAAACTTTCGATGAGTTACCAGGGAGATCCATCTTCAGCCATGTTAGAAGTTTTAGACCCGGAACAAAACATGGACTTCCATGACAATTTTCTCGAGATAGGTTATGATCTGTCAAAAGTTCTGTTCGTAGCAACAGCCAATAGCTTGTCGCCTATACAACCGGCCTTAAGAGACCGGATGGAGATTATCAACGTGACCGGCTATACGATCGAGGAAAAAGTAGAGATAGCCAAAAGACACTTGTTACCAAAGCAGTTAAAGGAACACGGTCTGAGCAAAAAGGATCTTCAAATTGGTAAGGCGCAGCTCGAAAAAATAGTTGAAGGTTATACCCGCGAATCAGGAGTTCGGGGTATGGAAAAACAGATCGCCAAAATGGTACGACATGCGGCCAAGTCTATCGCCATGGAAGAATCTTATAACAAAAAAGTTAATTCTGCTGATGTTGAAGAAGTCCTGGGCCCACCCAGACTGGAACGCGATAAATACGAGAATAATGAAATTGCCGGGGTAGTTACCGGCCTTGCCTGGACGTCAGTAGGTGGCGATATCCTCTTTATTGAATCTATTTTATCCAAGGGAAAGGGCATGCTCAATATTACCGGTAATCTGGGGAAGGTCATGAAAGAATCGGCCACAATTGCCATGGAGTATATTAAGTCCAACTCAGATCGCTTTGGACTGGATCCCAATATTTTCAAGTCCTACAATGTACACATACATGTGCCAGAAGGGGCCACCCCGAAAGATGGACCTAGTGCAGGTATTGCTATGCTCACCTCCCTGGTATCACTTTTTACACAAAAGCGTGTAAAGAAGCATTTGGCCATGACGGGGGAGATTACCCTACGAGGTAAGGTCTTGCCTGTGGGTGGTATTAAGGAAAAGATCCTGGCAGCAAAAAGAGCCCGCATCAGGGAGATCATTTTAAGCGAAGAGAACAAGAAAGATATTGCCGAGATCAAAGAAGATTATATAAAAGGATTAACTTTCCATTATGTTTCCGAAATGAGTGAAGTCATTGATATTGCCATTACGGATCAGAATGTCAAATACGCCAAAAAACTCACGGCAGAGTAAGTCGCAATTACATGTCTAAGATCACTATTGCCATAGACGGGTACTCTTCAACAGGAAAGAGTACTATTGCCCGTCAACTGGCAAAAACCCTGGGATATATTTATGTAGATTCCGGCGCCATGTACCGGGCAGTAACTTTGTACGCCCTGCAGGCCGAACTGATCCGTGATGGCCAATTAGACAAAGAGGAACTTATTGAAAGTCTACCTTCTATCTTTTTGCATTTTACTTTTAACCCGAAAAAGGGCTTTGCAGAAGTCTATTTGAATAACAAGAATGTAGAATCTGATATTCGCAATTTAGAAGTATCTAAATACGTTAGCCTGGTTGCCGAGATACCAGAAGTTCGCAGAAAGCTTGTCGCGATCCAGCAGGAGATGGGAAAGAACAAAGGGGTTGTTATGGATGGTCGGGATATAGGCACAGTTGTCTTTCCCGAGGCCGATTTGAAATTATTCCTGAATGCAGCACCTCATATAAGGGCGACCCGCAGGTATAAAGAGCTCCTGGAAAGAGGGGATGAGGTAACATTTGAAGAGGTACTGCAAAATGTGGAACTTCGAGACCGTATTGATTCTACTCGTGAAGCTTCTCCTTTAAAACAAGCCGAAGATGCAATTGTTATTGACAATACCGATATGGGGCTGAAAGAACAGTTCGAGCGCGTATTGAATTTAACCAATCGTGTGATCGACCAAAAAAAAAAGGATGCCTGAGCATCCCTTTTTTCAATGTAAGAAAATAAACTTATAGGTTTGGTATCACCAATACTTGGTCTGGATGGATTACATCCGGATTAGAAAGGAGATTAGTATTTGCTTCAAATATTTTATTGTACTTCATAGCATCACCATAGTAATGCTTAGCGATCTTGCTTAAAGATTCGCCACTGCTTACAACGTGTCTGTGATATACAGATTCATCAGCAACCGTAATATTCGCCTTTAGATCAGAAGGACTATCGCCGCCAACGGCTTTGATTTTATCCCACAGCAGGTTTTTTTCGTATTGCGTATTTGCCTGGCCTTTTATCTTCAAGACGCCATTCTCTTCACTTACGCTACCGTCCTTAATTCCCAGTTGTTGACCGAGATCTAAAACGGGCTGATACTTTGCTTTTACACTCATGTTAAAAAAAAATTAATGGTTAAAAAATAATGAGCCTAAAGATACGAATAATTAGCAAAATTTCGGGAAATTTCTAGCGCTCATACACCGGAATTGCAGTCAAAATTCAAAGGGTTGCTAAAACAAGTAATAAATTGTATTTTTGCAGACCTTTTTCACCCATAATTCAAGAAGGAAAAGGAAGAAGTAAAAGAAGATAATCACTTCTGTACAACAGGGTTTATTCTTGATGCGTACAGAATACAAAGGTAAATCAGCAAATGGCTGAAAAGAAAGAAACACCACAGGCGGAGGAAGCTGCTCAAACAGAAACGGCTCAAGAACCCAAAAAAGCCGCAGCTCCCAAGCAAGATCCTAAAGAATTCCTTACAAATTTTGACTGGGATAAATACGAAGAAGGCATTGAACGAATCGAGGATACAAAACTCGAAGAGTTTGAAAAATTAGTAGCCGAGAATTTCGTAGATACCGCCGATGAAAAAGTGGTTACGGGAGTAGTAACACATCTAACGGAGCGCGAAGCGATCATAGATATCAACGCCAAGTCCGAAGGAGTGATCTCCCTGAACGAATTTAGATATAACCCAGACTTGAAGTTGGGGGATGAAGTAGAAGTATTAATTGATATCCGGGAAGACAAAACCGGACAA
>JAOTYW010000161.1 GCA_029861705.1 Flavobacteriaceae bacterium | reverse complement strand
TTATTACCCCAAAGGAACCGAAATTTCTTGATTGGGTTTTAAGTGAATTTCTTTTCCCATAACGAGAACGGCTAAATTTTCAATGGACTCACTAATCCACAAAAGGCCAATCTGCTCATGTGAAACGCAGACTTTTAGATCGGTTCCCCGCCATTTGATTTTAAATCGGAGACTCTTCCACTTATTAGGAAGCCAGGGTTTAAAAGTAAGTTGCCCGTTTTTAATGCGTAAACCCCCGAAACCGTTCACCGCAGCCTGCCAAGTACCGCCTGCAGATGCAATGTGCATCCCATCTTCCGTATTACCTTGGTTATCGATCAAGTCTACATAGGCCGCGCGTTCAAAGTATTGGAGTGCTTTTTCATGATTATTGGTCTCAATGCCCATGATGGTATGAACGCTCGGACTTAATGAAGACTTATGCATGGTACGTGCTTCATAGTATTCGTAGTTTGCTTTTTTGACCTCCTCATCGAACTCATCTGGAAGTATGTACATCAGCATAACCACATCAGGCTGTTTGATCAGGGTAGTAGTATCACAATTGTCATGGTCATAACCGGAAGGATAAATCGGCATATCGTTTTCGTCCCATTGGGTTATCGGTATGTCTTCAAGGCCAAAATATCCCTCAAATTCTTCAATTAATTTCTTTTTTGGTTCATATGGGATATAAATCTTTTCGGCAACCCTTTTCCACTCGTCAACTTCTTTCTGATCCAGTGCCAGTTTGTTTAGTAAAGGTTCAATTTCTTCGGAATGTTCTCTTTGCAGATTGTAAAAATATTCCACCGCTTTTTGCATGCTCCATTTAGTCGTCCAATTCGTATAAACACTGTTATTTACCAAATGATGGAATTCATCAGGCCCTTCGACCTCAGTCAATTCATATCGGTCTTCTTTCTTATTGTATTCCAACCTACTTTGCCAAAAACGAGTCGTTTCGAAAAGTATCTCGGCCCCATAATCTAATACAAAATCAATATTTCCTGTGGCCTCATAATACGTGATCATAGCATATACCACCATGGAGGTGATATGTAGTTCGCGTTCGCCGGTCCATATTCGTACCGTGCCATCTGCCGTCCATTCAGGTGTAACTTCGTGACCCGTATCGGCAGATTCCCACGGAAATCTAAGACCATCATGCTTACCTTCCCTGGCATAATCCCGGGCCCCCTCTTTTGTGTTGTATCTATAAAGTAGAAGTGCCTCGGCGGTAGGAGGTTGGGTAAACGTATAAAAAGGAAGGAGAAAGATCTCCGTATCCCAAAAAATGTGTCCCCGATAGCCTTCACCAGATAGGCTTTTAGCACCAACATTGGCCTTGGGATCAAACTCATTGGCCGTTATCAACAGGTGGTATATGTTAAATCGAACGGCATTGTTGATGTCATCGTCCCCTTCGATACTAATATCACAATCATCCCATTTTTTGGCCCATGCCAGGGCATGGTCATTAAATCGTTCTTCGAAGCTCTTGCTCATGTTGGCTTCCAAAGTGTTTCTGCAAGTGGCTTTCAATTTTGATTTTTCGACATCCCTACTTGTATAAATGGAGGTCAATTTATGAAAGTCGATCGCTTCACCTTTGTTCGCCTTAATTCTCGCCCTTTGTCTGGTTTTATTATAATCCGCGTCAGAAACCAGTTCATGAGGCGCCGATACCTGAAGTGCAGAGGCATACCCAATATGGTGTGGCCTGTCAATAGTCTCCATTTCCAGGTAGGTAGAGTTCTCTAATACTTGAGTGCTCCTTGATCTTAAATGTCTGCTCTTCGACCATTTAATCCATTTCATTTCAGGTTCGAATTCCGGTTTTTCCTTATAGGCTGGGGTTAGATCCAGGTTGAGCACGTCACCATCGATCTCACTCTGTATCTCAATGTTTCCTTCGTAATTTTCTGGGGTTACTTTCCCGCTGACCTCGAAATGATGGCGGTCTGAAAGACTGGCGTAACGGAGGCTTTCGTATCGGGTAATTCGGCCCTCCGAATCTTTGAACCGGGTAAGGCGGTGTAGCACCCCCTTCTTAATATCCAATTTTCGTTTATATTCAATTAGTTCACAATTGTGAATACTGAGTTTTGTGCCCTCTACCCAAATCGATACTGCTGGCCAGGCAGGGGCGTTGACCATATCGACCACAAAAGAATCATGGTGGTCGAATACCCCGTTGATATAGGTGCCAGGCCATGCAGCCTCATGACCTTCCTCTAAAGAGCCACGGGTACCCAAATAACCATTTCCAACTGTGAAAATGGTTTCGTAAAAATTGATTTTATTCTTATCGAATTTATTTTCCTCCACTAACCATTCCGGGCTACTCAATAATGATCGGTAATCTAGGTTTTTCGGTTGGTTAGACACTTCCATAGTTTTCAATAATTATTTTATCGGTTTCTTCTTTGGTTTTAAAGACATCAAAGGTTCGCCCTTGGGTTCGCAAAGCTCCTAAAGCATTCGCATATTTAGCCGCTTTGATGTAATCGGTCTTATTTTCCAACAATCCGTATCCCAATCCCCCTGCAAAAGAATCTCCGCAACCGGTTGTGTCAATTACATTTTCGACCTTAACCGATTTGACCATTTCCTGATGTACCCGGCCATCCTTCATAAAAAAGACTGCTCCACCTTCCGAATCAAGGGTAATAATGAGTGACTTTATTCCAAGTTTAAGGCAATGATCTGCTAGTGCAGGCAGGTGATCCATGTTCAGATTTTCAAAATGACCAAGATCCTCTGCCCGATATTCTTTTTCGAACCAGCAACATTTAGACTCCTCAAGGTTCATTTTTAAAACGTCTATATAAGGCAGCCATTGGTCACGGGATATCCAGAACTTAATGAGTCGGTCTCCTGTTATGGTAGCCGTGTTCGTAGGACCGTGCGCATCAAATATTATTATTCCATTGCTCCTTTTTTTAATATATTTCAATGTTCCAAGGGGTACTTCATAATCCGTTATAGGTACACAAACGAACACATCGCAATGTAATAGCTTTTTGATATCCTTTCTCGTGATGGGATTCATAAAACCGGTTTGTTTTTCCAATCGATTGTTTTGGTCAACAAACGTTAAACTAATTACATCGCCTTGGTCCTTATCGGAAGTGATATAACTTGTATCTATATTGGCATATTCCTTCAATAAATCCTTTATAGCCTTCTCGTCTTTTTTTCTGACATGAGAAACAGGGTATACTGTACCCTCATTGCCCAACAGCTTTGCCAAACCAATAGCCGTATGGGTTGCACAACCGTATTTTTCGATGACCTCGCCACGATGAGTTGTTATGTGATCTCTTGGTATTGGTCCGAGAACGGCGATATTGTATTTGGGCATGGCGCTATATTTTTGATTAAAAGTGATCTTTCAGCTAGTGGTAACAAAGAACAGTGTTACCAGAATTGAACGGAAATTGTAAGGTAATAAAATACTCGGATAGGTTTTAACTATTAGAAAGTAGAATGTTTATCATTCTTAGTATTAAGCCAACATTTATTAACCACCGATAAATAAAATTCAATTTGTAAATCTTAGCTAATTGTTAACACATTTAAAATTCCCTATACGGTGCATCCAAATATTTATTAGCAGCTTCTTCATCAAATCTTGAAGTTTCACTATTCCAGTGAAGCGTCTGATTAGGGAAATAACCAGCAATAACGCCCAGCAGTATAGTCTCCGTTAACCTGGCTGCATAAGAGAATGGAGCAGTACATTTTCCATTACCTAAGCAAGCATCTACAAACTGGTGATAATGTTCTTTGCTCTCTTCGTCGTAATTTCTGACAGGAACACCTTTGGGTCTTATAGATTCCTCTATTATCGAATAATCCAATTCCTGATATTTCCCATCAATAATAAGTCGGGGTAATTCCATAAAATGAGGAAGAAATAGTCTTCCTTTTTCTCCAACAAACATTGCACCTTGATCATGTAATGTTTCTTTGGGATCTGGTAATTCAAGATCTTTTTGAGCAGCAGGGGCCCCTATACCATCATACCATATCCACTGGATTTTTTCTGTAGTATATTTCGTCCCAGGAAACTCATAGGTGACGACATTGGTTTCAGGAAAACCATAACCATTGGGTTCTCTACATTCATTTTTTATGGTGTAAGGAATATCAAGCGATAAAGCATTGTAAGGGGTATCAAAGATATGGACTCCCATATCCCCCAAAGTACCACAGCCATAATCAACTAGCTTTCTCCAGTTTGCAGGATGGTAGTATCCTTCTTTATAGTCCCTATCTTTAGCTGTTCCGAGCCATAGATTCCAATCCAGATATTCAGGGACGGGATCCTTTCCTTCCGGTACCGGACCATCATAACCCCACATACTTTGAGACCACGCAATGACCTTGCTCACTTTGCCTATGACACCAGCTTGTATCAATTGTGTCGCTAATTTGTAATCATAAAATGAATGCACCTGAATACCCATCTGTGTAACCAGATTTTTTCTTTTGCTTTTTTATTCATTGCCCTTGCCTCTGTTACATGATGCGTGAGAGGTTTTTGACAATAAACGGCTTTCTCCTTTTCCATCGCCAGCATAGATGCTGGAGCATGTGTATGATCCGGTGTAGACACAACTACAGCATCGATAGATTGATCAAGTTCTCTAAGCATAATTCTATAATCGGTATAAGTTTTAGCATTGGGAAAAAGTTCTGAGGCAGCTTTTAAAGCTCTGGAATCAACATCACATAAAGCTGTCACTTGCACAGCATTATGAGAGGCTATCGCCTTTAGATCTTCCATGCCCATCCCGCCAACACCAATATGTGCTGTTCTTAGATTTTGAGATTTAAAAGATGTCAATAAAGCTGATGGGCTTAGCACTACAGCAGAGGCCAATAAGCCTGATGTCTTTTTTATAAATTCTCTTCGATTTGACATGGGTTATAATTTTCTGATCTTAATATTTTTAAACCAAACAGGACTATCATGATCCTGTAATCCTTTGAATCCTATTTTAAACTTTCCATAATCAGGAAAGTCTATCCATTTGCCAAGCTGTCTTCATGGATTAGTCAGCATCTTTAATAACTCTGACCGCAATATCTTTCCATCTTACTTTAATGCCACCTCCGTCATGTATTTGTAATGCGATGGCACCTTTTCCCATGCCAATCTTAGCATCCTCCATTGATATCATTTCTGTACCATTAACCCAGCTAGTAATTTTGTCACCTACGACTAAGATTCTCATTTCATTCCATGCGCCCATTTTCAAGGCTTTATCCTTTTCGGGACTAGGTTGGATCAGCCATCCTCTGCCATAAGATTCGTAAACCCCACCTGTATGTTTTCCTGGAGGAGCTACTTCTACTTGCCATCCGGTAATTTTGGTTCCCTCCAGAGTAGACCGAATGAATACACCACTATTGCCATTTGCGTCCTGTTTAAACTTCAGTTTCAATTCGAAATCGTCATAGAATTTTTCCGTAGATAGGTAGCCATATTCTTTCTTGGGTCCGCTTTCGCAAATGAGTTCTCCATTTTCTACGTACCATTTCTCTTCTCCATGATTGATCCAGCCTTCGAGATTTTCCCCATTGAATATGTCTACGAATCCAGATTTCTCCTGCGATACTTGAGATGTAGATTTGTTTTTGCAGGCCATTTGAGTGACTAAGAGAAGAGCCAGGGCAAATGATATTCTGGTAAGTGAGAGATGAAATTTCAAAGTATATTAATTAAAAGGTAAGTGCATGATGGAAGTAAATTAGTAAAATTTCGGAGAATCGGAATTATCAATAACTACAAAGTATATGACAACGAACTTATTAAAGCGATTTTTTTGATTTTCAACGCGCCTGAGCGCCATTACGAAGTGTCAGGGTAGAGCGTTGTCAGGATCACGGCGCAGCTGTAATCCTGTGGTTCTCAGTTCATGGTTCATAGTTCATCGACCTACAAGGGTGCAAGGAAGCCTTGTGGATTTTTATTAGTTAATAGTTAACCCCTACTTAAAATTTCTTACTTTTAGAAGATACTTATTTCGTAAAATGCTTGAATTTGTGTTAATAAAAACAAGTTGATCATGAACCAATTTAAAAAATTACTCCATTACGCTTTGGTAATGCTTCTCTTTGGGGTCTTTACAGTTGGGATAACCTCCTGCAGAGATCAGAAAAAGAAGGAAGAAGCTACAGAACAAGCGGCTGAACATCCAGAGGGAGAAGAGCATCCTGAAGGTGAAGAGCATCCTGAAGGTGAAGAGCATCCTGAAGGCGAAGAACACCCTGAGGGCGAAGAACATCCTGAAGGAGAAGAGCATCCAACAGAAAAGGACTCTGTCGCTGGATAGGTATTTTT
>JAOTYW010000160.1 GCA_029861705.1 Flavobacteriaceae bacterium | reverse complement strand
GGGTGTTTAATACCCTGAAGCCATCGCCTTGTCCGGCAGATTTCCAATCGCCTGCTTCTACACCGCCGGGAGAGGTATTAGGTCCCCACCAGCTGCCGTTGTCCTGTAAACCGCCATATACGTTATAGGGTTCTGCATCATCTACACTGATATGGTAGAATTGTGAGAGGGGCAGGTTACTGACAAATTCAAAAGTAGTACCTCCGTTGTAGGAACGGTATACGCCTCCGTCGTTACCCGCGAACAATATATCTGAGTCATTAATATGGAAGACTACATCATGAATATCCGGGTGCATGGCGCCCAGGTTTTTAAAAGTTTTCCCTCCATCCCTGGAGATCCCGCCAAAATAACCACATTTTACGACTACATCTTCATCGCGCGGATCTACGGTAATACGTGAAAAGTAGAAGGGGCGTACTGTAAGTTCGAATTCATTGTTTAATTGTTCCCAATTAGCCCCGCCGTCATTAGAGCGGTACAAACCTTTGCGTTCCGTTACCTCCGCTTCTATAGCAGTATAGAGCACTTGAGGATTGGAAGGTGCAACGGCAATAGCCAGACGACCTAGGTCGCCTTCCGGGAAACCGCTGTGGATCTTATTCCATGTCGCGCCGCCGTCTGTGGACTTATAGAGGGCAGAATTGGCACCCCCGGATTCAAAAGACCAGGCCGTTCTGCGGAATTCCCACATAGAGGCATATAAGGTATTGGGATCAGAAGGATCCATGGCCAGGTCGGCACAACCGGTTTTCGGATTTATATATAATAATCTTTCCCATGTGGCACCGCCATCGCTGGACTTATATACGCCTCGCTCATCTGAGTCGCTCCAAAGCGCTCCCAGGACGCCTACATAGACTTCCTGAGAATTATTTGGGTTTACGATGATGTTGGCAATGCGTTCAGATTTCTCAAAACCGAGTTTTTCCCAGTTAGAGCCTCCGTCAGTGGATTTGTACAAACCGTCTCCCAGGGAAACAGAATTACGCGTCCAGGTTTCTCCTGTTCCGACATAAATAGTATTGTCTGGATCATTGGGATCTATGCCAATGGCTCCGATGGACTGCGCATGATCGTCAAAAATAGAGTTGAAGCTTACGCCTCCGTCATTGGATTTCCAAACCCCGCCACCTGCCGCTCCGGCATAGATGATACGTGGGTTGGTCGGGTGGACTTCCATATCATTGATCCGGCCACTCATCAGGGCAGGGCCAATATGCCTTGCTCTAAGGTCGCCAAAGATCTTGGAAGCGTCAATAGTGGCTTCGTCCTGAGCCAGCAGTGCTATAGGTAACAACAATGCAAGGCCCAGCAGGGATACAAAGTTTCGTTTCATGGTGGTCTCGTTGTTTTCTAAAAAAGGGCCCTCAGATGAAGGCCCTTAAATAATTTGTATGTTAATTTTTATTCTCCTCTTCTGTTGCCACTTCCTCAGGAAAAGCAAAGAGTGACTCGTCTACCTCCGGATTGATTTCAATACTGGAGAATGTGATGGGGTTAGACTGCCCGTCTTTAATTCCCTGGCTCATTGAAAATGCAAAATACAAGCCTTCCACTTCCTGGTAGTCGCTGAATTTAACCTCAGAGATCATGCCCTTGGCCTGACCCGAGCGGATCTCTGTCTGCATGCCGAGCGGCACGAAGTTTTCTGTGTCAAAGAAATAATAACTTACATCATCTTCCTGATTCCCGTCTACAGTCACAGGTTCTTTGACAAGTTTGATCTTAAAGGCTTCTGCTCCGTCAAATTCTTCTGTACCCACTAATTCGGTAGTATATCCTTTTTCCTTATAGTCGACAAAAGAATCCGGGAAGTCGTTTGTGTTGAGTTTAAAGTTAGCTGTAGCTTCGGCATCGCTCTTTTCGGCCTTCATGGTCATGAAGTTCGTACTCCAGAGCGTTTCTCCGTCAAATACGCCTTGTTTAATTTCCTGGCCTTGAAATTTGATGGTTGTCGCCTGACGGCCATCTTTTAACTGGACGATCTCAAGAGGGATCTCCATTCCCTGTTGGTTTACTATTGCATTCATTTTCACGCCTTCGAGGCTTTTCCAAGCGTCTAAACCGCCGGTGTTCTCAAAATAGTTCTCGAGGATCTCGTCTACACTCTGGGCCTGAGCCGGCAGAATAAAAGCCATAGCGAGTATTGCGAGGAATAATTTTACTGTCTTCATTATAAATATTTAAAAATTAAAGGATTAATTGGGATTCAATGTGTAAGTATCAAATATACCGCATCTGTTACAGCTAGTTAAGAAAAAAATGCTAAAATATCTGTGGTTTTCTGAGCGATGATTTAGTACGAAGTACCAATATCTACAAATGCGTTCTTCTTGTGATGCCGAGGCGGAAAAGGAGCAGCCATACAACAGGTAGATCCGAGATAGAACAAAGCCAGTTCCTGCAGTTTGCCAACAGTGGCGCCTACTACAATTGATGCGGGTATTTCAATAGTGCCTACGGCGGGTCCGCCAACTATTGACAAGTACCAGGTTTGACCCTGCACATCTTCAATATCTATATTAATGCGCTCATTCCGGAAAGCAGGAAGCGAAGGATCACTGACATAGATCCAGGGACGTAAAATCACTAAATCGCCAGGGATGTGTTGAATATGTGTAATGGTTCCACTGATAGGGGCGTGGATGCGGTGGTAGTTTTTGTTGTGTAAAAAGACATTGGAAAAGTAATATGAACCCGGCAGGCTGTTTTCTGTTAGTCCGAAAATGGTATCCAGGTTGCGCCTGTCTCCTTTTACAGAGGAATTGCTTTTTCTTCCTACTATTCCTGCGTCGCAAAGCAAGCCTTCGCAGGGCCATACCCAGTCTGAGTTGTTTTCAGGCATGTATTTAAATTCCCGGATAAAGAAATCCTGGAAGTTCTCATAATCGTCTTTCCCATGAGGCGGCTTAAATCCGTCCAGGTAGTTTTTATTAGAATAGTAATAGCTGATATATGGGCTGATCCATTTTTTGGAAAAAGGTTGGTCGTAGATCGATGTATAACGTTTAGAGAGGGCCCGTTGCCAGGAGGAGGGAAGATTTCCCCAGACTTCAACGGAAAGGAATTGATAGAGATTGGCGCGCCAGCGTGGGATCTGCAAAACAGAAAAATGAGGATCCCGGTTGCGATAGGCTACGGCCGTACTCATCTATCCTACATATAATAAGGTATCTTCAGTAGTGTCCAGGCTTGCACAAGGCGAAAGTTTTATGATCCGAATCTCGAAAACTGATTCTTCTTCCTGGGATTTCTCTTTAGGTTCTGAGTCAGAAAAACTGCTGAGGATGGCCAGCAACAGGGCTGCAAAATATTTACCGATGGTTTGCATGACATGGGTTGTTTCCTCAAATGTATCAGGAAAAGTTTGGCCTTAAAAGCCCTTTAAGAAAAGTTTATAGAGACTTAACAAAATTTAAGAAGAAGCGGCTGGGGCTGGACTTAGTCTTCCCAGTTGGCCGCTACCTCCTGTACCTTATCCAGTACGCGAAGAAGGTTGCCTCCCCAAAGTTTTTCGATCTCATCTTCACTATAGCCGCGCTTTACGAGTTCAAGAGTGACATTAAAGGTTTCTGAAGCATCGGACCAGCCTTCAATTCCACCGCCGCCATCAAAATCGGAGCTAATGCCTACATGATCTATCCCAATCAGATCTACCATATAATCAATATGGTCTACAAAATCAGAGACGTTAACCGGGGCAGGTGCTTCGGCCTGGTTCTTCACTTTATCATTACCAATATCCATTATGGTAGTGTAATTGGCCATAAAGTCTTTTTGTTTTTCGGGTGACAAGGCTCCAAATTCGGACCATTCATACCATTTCATATCTAAAGAATCTGCGACTTGTTTATAAATATCCTTCATATATGCAGATCGGGCTTCGCTTTTCTCTGTGTTCAGATAGGAGGTAAAAGCTACAGTTTGCACAACGCCGCCATTCTCTTTCATAAGCTTTAACTGCTCATCATCCAGATTCCGACTGTGATCACAAAGGGCTCTGGCTGAAGAGTGTGAGGCGATTATAGGGGCTTTTGACAAGGCGATCATTTGCTTCATGGATTCCTTGGAAGGATGAGATACATCGATCATTATACCAAGTCTATTCATCTCATTTACAGCCTTTTTACCTAATTCACTTAAACCATTATGTAACCAAATACTGTCTCGTTCTCCTGTATTAGAATCGCAAAACTGACTGTGTCCGTTATGCGATAAAGATATGTATCGGGCACCGAGTTTATGGTATTTTTCAAAGTTGCTAAGGTCTTCGCCTATCGGATATGCATTTTCTACGCCGATCATGGCCACTTTTTTGCCTTCGGCATTAATTCGGCGTACATCGTCGGATGTCAGGGCCAGGGAGATCTGCTCAGGAGCAATATTATCACAAAGCTTCCTGATGGCTTCAAATTTAGACATAGCGTTCTCCGCTGCCTTAGCATAGCCTTCAGCTGATAAAGTGTCCTGGCCGGTATAAACTATGAACCAGGCCACATCGAGTCCGCCTGCCACCATTTTTGGAAGGTCTACCTGGGTGCTCAATTCCTGGGTGTAGTTGATACTATCGGTGAAATTCTTCACATTAATATCATCATGGGTATCAATTGTGATGACATCTGTATGAATTTTTCTGACTTTTTCTATTAGCTTTTTGTGCTCAGAATCAGCACGTTCCATGCATGATAATGACAGAAAAAGAAAGAAAATACTTATAGGTTTTTGCATTTTGTGGGAATTTTGTTCTTAACCTACAAATAAATGCAATTAACAACAAGAATTGGCCCCTCTGTAACATAAAATTGTATACACACGTTATTATAAAGAAATTTGATGACAATCTTTACAACCAATTGAAAATTCTTATAAGTTAGTAGGAAAATATAACATGAAAACCAAGTAAAAACCATAGCCTATATGACCATACCTTCGTTCCTAGATCAATTATCTCAGTTGGAGGCAACCCTTACGACCTATTCCCTTCAGGAGTTAGGTATTGCGGATGCTGCTCGCCTAAGGAAGGCATTCTCAGCATTTAAAGAGCGGATAGAAGCCAAATTGTGGGCTAAAGAGGAGCGTGAATATCTGGAAGATCTATCTGCAGCTGTTAACAATGCCCCATCTACTATACCATTGTTGCAGCATACCCCAAATACTGCTACAAATCAAGTGCACCACAAAAGCGCAGCAGCCAAGGCGCAAATTTTGCTGGCTGAACACGATACACGAGTCGCCGCTTTCTTCATTAAACATCTGCATAAGGCAGGATATGATGTTTTGTGGGCTTCCCATGCTTCCATGGCCAAAACCCTATTCCGGAATGCAGAACCTGCCATTGCTATTTGCAGTGTGTATGCTGCTTCCAGCTTTGGCAGTGAGGTCATAAAATATATCCGTCAGCCAGAACAGAAGCACATCCCTGTTATTTTGGTTGCAGGAGCCGAACACAGTGACGGCTTACGTGAGGCAATTTCGCTGGGGGCCGAAGATTATCTCGCTCAGCATATTACTGCGGCGGAGATCGTAGGTAAAATTAAACGAGCATTGAAGTAAGAATCCTTGAGTAGCTTATCCTACATAGCAATATTCGCCTGGAATAGTATACCACTGATCCTAATTAGTTTTCTGTGGGATTTGGTGTTTTGGTTCATAGGCGTCGGACTGATCTATTTGATCCTTGTCTTTATTGTGAAGCGAAAGCGAAGTAATAAAGAGCGCACCGTTATAGTACTTAAGAAGGATATTGTGCCACTCGTAAGCACCTTGCTATTTCATGAGAATGCGGCTAGCCGTAATGAGAATGAAGATTTTGTGCAGGCAAAGGTACTTTTACATCAGATGCTGAAAAATTCGGTCAACCGAAAAATGTTTAGCGAGATCCTTATGGATCTACAAGCAGATCTGACCGGAGATGCCAAACAACGACTGATAAAGATTTTCCAGCATTATGACCTTCATCTTGATGCGATCAAACGATTAAAAAGCTTACGCTGGGAAGTTGTCTGCCGTGGAATCAATGAACTTACCCAAATGCAGGTTAATGGGGCCTATATCTACATCCGAAAATTTATTAATGATAACCGCAGTATCGTTAGAAAACAGGCACAATTAGCTACCGTAGCTCTTAAGCATGAAGGTATTAATTATTTCCTGGACACGGCTACTTGCAAGATTTCAGAATGGCAGCAGCTCAAGCTTTTGGAAACCTTACAAGGCCTGGATAACTATACACCGCCTCACTTCCGACTCTGGTTAACGTCTAAAAATAAGTTTGTTGTCCTTTTTGCCCTAAGATTGATTAAAAGCTTTGAGCAGGACGATGCCATGGAGTCGATTCTTATACTGGTAAAACATCGCGATGAT
>JAOTYW010000159.1 GCA_029861705.1 Flavobacteriaceae bacterium | reverse complement strand
CTTCGTCATAGAAATCAGTAAGGATACGAGACATTTCAAAGATGGCCCCTGCACCTGCGCGCTCGCTAAATACACCGGAGGAATGTGCTCTTTTGCCTTTCACTTCAACAGCCCAGCCGCTTGCCCCTCTTCGGGCTACTGTGGCGTAGTCAAATCCTGTTGCGGTTTCAAAACCCAGGGCAATATTGCTGCGTTTGGCGGCATCAATGAGATCTTTTCTACTCACAGATAAAGGCTTGCCTGTGCTCTCTTCGTCTCCGGTAAAAGCCACTATGATCTGGGCATCCTCCAGCAAACCATTATCATACAAGGCCTTCAAAGCATAGAGAACAACAACATCCCCGCCTTTCATATCATTGCCACCAGGGGCATGAGCTATGCTATCATTGACACGTTCAAATTTTTGAAAGGGACTGTCTTTTTCAAATACAGTATCAAGATGCCCTATCAACAATAACTTCTTTCCTTTATTTCCTTTTGTTTCGGCAAATAAATGTCCGGCACGGTTCATCTCCTCAGGCAGCGGAATCCAGGTACTCGTAAAACCAATTTCCTCAAAGGCTGCTCCAAACAGCTGTCCTACTTCTTCCACCCCATCAAGATTTAAGGTGCCACTATTTATATTCACCACTTCCTCAAGAAATTGCAATGCCTGATCGTTATTCTTTTCCACACTTTTAAGGATCTTTTTCTCTTTTCTACTCAACTTCTGTGAATGTGCAACTGGCATGATCATGAGTAAAGAAAAAAGTAGCAATATGAGTTTGGTTTTCATACAATTGGTTTTTTTGATCAGTTTAATTTGGTAATCCTTCGATAGCCGAATCGAGCCATAGGAGTCTGTCGCTTATCCAATCCCTGAGGTAAGTTACTTCCTCATCATGTGACGTTCCAACAAATCGATTAGGCCAAACATATATGCCCAGCACATTCCAGGTGGTGAAATTAGTGTAGACAGATCCTGAACTCGTTAATTTTTCATCATAGGTGTTTATACGCGACATAATCTGGGCATCAGATAATTCCCCTGCCCTAAGGGCTTGATAACGCGCTTTCAGGGGACCCACAAAAGCAGGGTCCTCCAACAATCGCTCCCACCAAAATGGGATCAGCCAGAAATCCTCAGAACAGCGTTCATTGAATTTGTAAGCCCATACATTGGTTTCTCCTCCCGAACAATAGTCGGCATTTCCAAAGGCAAGGTTAAAATCCCAAATGGGACCCATTTCAAATTTTCCGTTCTTATCCTTGGTCATAAAAGTGCTGAGACGATATCCGTCAACATTATTAGAAATTTCCGTAAGAATAAAGAAATCGATAAAGCTCTCTATATCAATATAGGCAGGATAGCCAAGGACCAGATCTGCAAATTCATCTGATGCAAGTGCAGTTTCAAAGGTGTTGACATATGTACTGATATACGTTTTTTGCTCCGTTGTAATGTCTTCGGCATCGGGTTCTTCATACAAAAAGTGTATTTCCTGACCGATGCTTGCCGAAGGCGGTGCATAGGCAGAGGTAAAGGAATTCAGGTCGTTATAGCCATCGCCCAGGTTGGTGCCGGCCAATTTGTCGATCTTAAGTATATAACCTCCTGTCAGATCTTCGCCTGTATTCTCATCATCATTTAATTTATTGATAGCAATACGCTCGGCGTCCCGCTTCAGTTTTTCCATAAATACATAAACTCCTTTATACACATCATTAATGGTGAGTTCTACGAACAAACTTCTGCTGGCATAACGATTCATATCACGGGATAGATCATATATAAGAATATTCCGCATCAGGGATTTATCACTATAAGGGGCGTACAAAATCCAGTCTTCCTCCTCAGGGAGTCCAAGTAAGGCTACATCAAGGTCTTCGTTCACTTCATCCCGGGTTTCCATTCCGTACGATTTCTTAGGAAACATTTGAGACGAAGCACCTCTGATCTCAATTCCAATGCGCCCGGAATAGGTTTCTACTTCTTCCTCTGTAATCCTGATCTCGCCGTCAATTTTAGGCTCATCGACGATAGTTCGCCCATTTGTGTTTACAAATACATGAGGCAATTTATCTTCAGGCGCAATTTGGGGATCTTCAATTTGATCCTCTTCTATCGGGTCCGGATCGAGGTTGTCACTCTGGCAAGAGGAAATAAGCAGGGATAAAAAAAGTAAGGTTAGAAAGGGTAATTTGGTATTCACCCGAAAAGATCCGGAATTCATAGCGACAAATTTTTCTAAAATAGCCATTCTATTCTAAAAAACCCTGCTCGCGCATCCAATCATCATTGAATATCTTGCCGACATAGCGACTCCCATGATCATGGAAAAGTACAACTACTACATCGTCCTTTGTAAAATGTTCTTTTAATTGAAGTACCCCTTTGATAGCCGCTCCGGCAGAATTTCCCAGGAACATTCCTTCTTCCCGTGCGAGACGCCTTGTGTATATAGCAGCATCTTTATCGGTCACCTTGGTAAATCCGTCAATGATATCAAAATCGACATTGGCAGGGAGAATGTCCTCTCCGATGCCTTCCGTAACATAGGGGTAGATCTCCTTTTCGTCAAAAATTCCGGTCTCATGATACTTTTTAAATACAGAACCATACGTATCAACACCCCATATTTTAATATTGGGGTTTTTTGATTTTAAATATTTGCCCACTCCGGAAATCGTACCTCCGGTGCCCACACCAACAACAAAATGCGTCACTTTCCCATCCGTTTGCTTCCAAATCTCAGGTCCGGTGCTCAAGAAGTGTGCTTTTGTATTGGAGGGATTATCATACTGGTTCACATGAACCGAATTGGGCGTTTCTTTAGCCAACCGGGCTGCGACAGAATAGTATGACCTGGGGTCTTCGGGCGCAACGGCTGTTGGGCACACATGTACCTCACATCCCATAGCCTTTAGGATGTCTATTTTTTCTTTTGATTGTTTATCATTGATCACACAGATCATCTTATACCCCTTGATCACTGCGGCCAGTGCCAATCCCATGCCTGTGTTACCGGAAGTTCCTTCAATAATAGTTCCCCCCGGCTTTAACCGACCGTCTTTTTCAGCATCCTCTACCATTTGCAAGGCCATTCTATCCTTGACGGAATTCCCGGGATTAAAGGTTTCATATTTGGCCAATACAAGGCAAGGAAGATCAGCAACAAGTCGGTTCATCTTTACCAAGGGCGTATTGCCGATGGTGCCCAGAATATTCTCTTCGTACTGCATAGATTGTATTTCAAATGGTCATAAATAGACCATTTTCCCTTCGGAACGCAAAGGTAAAACTTAAATGGGGCTTATGAAGCCTATGGATTAGGAAATAGTGGGTTATTCGAAGCGTATGGCCTTGACCGGCGAGATCCGGGCTATGCTGCGGGAAGGAATAAGAAGCATGAGCAGGCAAAGGATCAGAACACCTGCATTTAACAAGAGTACTGTTATTGGTGAGATATATACCGGGATATAATCTATATAGTATTCTTCAGGGTTCGGAAATTTTAAAAATCGGAACTTATCCTGCAGCGCAATAAGCCCCAGACCAAAAATATTTCCCCAAAGTAGGCCGATCCCTATCAGGTAGGCAGCATTGATTAGAAATATTTTGCGAATACTCCAATTGGTAGACCCCAGGGCCTTTAAAACTCCGATCATAGGCGTACGCTCCAGGATCAATACCAATAATGCCGTGATCATATTGATACCTCCAACAATGATCATAATTCCAATGATCAGGGCGATGTTGAAATCAAACAGGTCGATCCACTCAAAGATCTTGTAATACTTAGTCTGGATATTCTGGGTGTCGAGAATAGAAACTGTCTGTCCGTAGATCTCATTTGTTTTTGCTTCAATATCATCGAAGTTGGTCAGGAAGATCTCAAAATTCCCAATCTGGTCTTCTTCCCATTTATTCATTCGCTGTATATGCCGAATGTCCACAAAAACATAGCTCCCGTCGAATTCTTCAAACCCACTGTCATATAAACCTACGATCTCCAATTTCCGTTGATTTGGCGTCTGGGAAGCATCGTCATCCTTTAAAAAGAATGCAAAGAAAGAATCCCCTGTTGTGAGTTGCAGCCGATTGGCCATTAAGCCGGACAGGAGTACTTCCGTGTTTAGATCTCCGGAATAGTCGGGCACCCGACCAGAAACAATAAATTCTTGAAAGACATCCCAATTATAATCCGGACCTACGCCTTTGGCAATAATCCCTTCAAAAGTTTCTGCCGTCCGGATGATCCCGCCCTTGCTGGCAACAGCCTGTACGTGATCAATACCATCTATTCCGGTAAATTCAGGATAAAATTCCTGTGTTTTGGAGACAGGAACTACCGAAACTTCGGAGGCATTGTTGTCATAATTGTAGATCTGGACATGGCCGTTAAAAGCGGCAACTTTCTCTCGGATTTTGTATTTAAGGCCCAGCCCGGTTGCTATGGCGATAAGCATCATAACGACGCCAATGGCAATGGCAACAATTGCTATTTTTATTATTGGGGCCGAAATGTTAATTTTATGATCCTTACCCCTGATTAAACGCCTGGCGATAAAATATTCTAAATTCAAGTATGCCTCTTTTCTCTCCCTTCAAAAGTACACTTTTATGTTGGGTCTTGTTAGTGCATTCATGTGGGCAAAAAGTTCCTGCAAGCGGCACTGATAGTCCAATAAACATAAAAGATTCTACTGCGCAGATTACAGTTGGCGCAAACAGGATTCCAGCCTATCTGGGATTGCTCAGGAATAAACGCGTTGGGATTGTTGCCAACCAGACAAGTGTCATATTCAAATCTCAGACACCGTATACTGTTTCTTATGTCCATCTGGTGGATTCTCTGCTGACACATCGAATTGACATACGAAAGGTATTTGCACCGGAACATGGATTTAGGGGTACGGCCGATGCCGGAGAAAAAGTTACAGATGGAAAGGACGAACGCACAGGAATTCCCATCGTCTCACTTTATGGTTCGCATCGAAAACCTTCACAAGAACACTTGGCTGATCTGGATGTTGTCGTATTTGATATCCAGGATGTAGGTGTACGTTTTTATACTTATATCGCCACGCTACAGTATGTTATGGAGGCGTGTGCCGAAGCAGGAATTCCAGTTCTTGTATTAGACAGGCCCAATCCGAACGGACATATGGTGGACGGCCCTAGCATCCAACTCGAAAATCGCAGTTTCCTCGGCTTAAATCCCATTCCATTGGTCTATGGAATGACCATCGGGGAATATGCGAACATGATCAACGGAGAACAATGGCTTGATAAAAAAGTAAAGACAGATCTAACGATTATTGAATTGGAGAATTACACCCATCATAGCAAATACTCCCTCCCGATCCGGCCTTCTCCTAATTTACCCAATGACAAAGCCATCAACCTCTACCCCAGTCTGGGGCTCTTTGAGGGGACACATATGAATGCAGGAAGGGGAACCGACTTTCAATTTCAACGTTATGGCTCGCCCCATCTTGATTCAACCCAATTTAAGCTGCGCTATACTCCCAAGCCGAATTTTGGTTCCAAATCGCCTAAATTCAATGGGGCAAAATGTTTTGGGGAAGACTTGAGTGAAGTAACTTTTATGAAAGAGATGAGTTTGCAGTGGCTGATCAAAGCGTATAAAGGAAGTTCAGCAAAAGCTGAGTTCTTTAATACCTCCGGATTTACAAAACATGCAGGCACTTCCGAGCTTCAGCAGCAGATAGTGGCAGGTTGGAGCGAAGCAAAGATCAAAGAAAGCTGGGCTGCTTCAATAAAAGATTTTAAAGAGATCCGTAAAAAATACTTGCTGTATCCTTAATCCAGCTGTTTGCCGGTACTAGGTTTCCTGTATTTATGAAAAGGTTGTTTTAGCAGGCCCATGATACTTCCATTCTCTTTTTTGTCCGGAAAGGTATCAACTCCATATACAATAGTTTCCCGATCTAATTCCATATATGTCCCAAACAAACGATCCCAAATGGAAAAGATATTTCCATAGTTAGAATCAGTATAAGGTAAGACATAATGGTGGTGAACTTTGTGCATATCCGGAGAAACGATCACCCAACTCAGGGCTTTGTCAACATTACTCGGCAATCGAATATTGGCATGGCCAAATTGGGTGGCCACTATTGAAAGCGATTGATAAAGCATAATAATTCCAATCGGTGTACCTATAACCAATACACCAAGTGTAGTAAAGACAAAACGAATTACACTTTCAAAAGGGTGGTGCCTGTTTGCCGTAGTTGTATCCACTTCATGATCTGTATGATGCACTAAATGAATCATCCACAGGGGTTTTACCTGGTGCTCAACATAATGTGCCAGGTAGGCCCCAAAAAAATCCAATAAGAGAACTCCCATCACTACATAGGCCCATAGCGGCATTTCGGGAAACCAATTAATAATCCCAAATTCATTTGCGACAACCCAATCACTTGTCCACAGTAAAATAA
>JAOTYW010000158.1 GCA_029861705.1 Flavobacteriaceae bacterium | reverse complement strand
TGTCTGCAGATACAACTGCCAATGGTATCTGGCTGTAATAAGCTTCGGCAACAGCCGGATAATAATTTAATAATGCACTACCTGATGTGCAAACGAGAATGACAGGGCTACCCGACTCGCGGGCTATTCCTAATCCAAAAAAGCCAGCGCTGCGTTCGTCCACAACACTGTAGCAAGTGAAATAGGGATCTTCTGTGAAACCAATGATCAATGGAGCATTTCTGGATCCCGGAGAGATCACCACCCTGGAAATACCAAGCGACTTGCATGTTTGTACAAGAATTTGGGCTGAGGGTATGCTCGAATGCTTCATGAGTCCTGCAAATGTAGTACGCCAAAGATCGCTAAGCAATCAATGTGATGAGATATCCAGGATTTTGAATATGGTTTGGGATTTATCTACTGTTTCCTGCCATTCCATTTCCGGATCAGATCCTGCAGTAATTCCACATCCTACATAGACTGTAGCTATATTATTGATGTATCTCATACAACGCAGGTTAACATACAATTCTGAAGAAAATTCAGGATCTGAGGAAAGCACTCCCAGGTAACCCGTATAGTATTCCCTGGCATATCCTTCATTTTCTTTGATAAACTCCAAGGCTTCATCTTTAGGTATGCCGCATACGGCAGGGGTTGGATGCAGTTCCTTCAATAAGGTGTCAGGATCAGATTGGAGGCTGGCCTTAAACTTAGTGCCAAGATGAACCAGGGAACCGGCCAGAATAGTATTAGGACCTTCTACCTTTAATGAAGCTCCATGCCTGGCCAATACATCCTCAATGTAAGCACTCACTAAGGCTTGTTCTTCTTTTTCTTTTTCATTCCACGAAACAGTTTCCCCTGATTTGAACTTGCGCGTTCCTGCGAGGGACATGATCTGTGCGGTATTGTTCCGAGTCGCCAGGAGTAGTTCCGGGCTTGCTCCCAGCCAATGACCGGTAGATGGATGAAACCACCAATAACAAAACGCATTGGTATACGAATGTACGAGTCGGCTAAACAAATGTTGCGGGTCTTGCATACCCGTGAGTGCCACAGATCTGGAAAGTACTACCTTTTGCAATTTCCCCTGGGCAATAGCCTTTTGCGCTTGTTGTACTGCGCTAATAAATCTATTCTTTTCTTCGGCTGCAGCTCGCCAAGGAGTTGGGCTCTTTGAATTAGAAACCGCGATGTCTATTATAGGTGTGCTTATTACCGAATTACAAGCAATCTCGTATCCTTTCTGAGCTGTTTCAAAAGGGAAAAAAACAAAGCGGGTATCATGGCAGGTGTCTGACTGATCCTCAAATATTCCAAGCACTTCGTCTGCATTAGGACGCTTGAATAATACAAAAGCTGTGTTCTCACCTAAGCAGGCATGTACCTTTTTAAAAAGCTCCTTACTTGATTTATTTTCTTGGTAAAGCAATAGTGCTGAGTTTGCAAAGAGAGATCAAACGGTCTTCAGCATCTGTAATGCGAATCTCCCAAAGTTGAGTCATACGCCCTTTATGAATGATGGTGGCTTTAGCAAAAACATCCCCTTCCGAAATACTCCGGACATGATTTGCCGAGATCTCGATCCCGCGCACAAAAAATTCATTACCATCCAGAAAAACATAGGAGGCAGCGCTGCCAACACTTTCTGCCAGGGCCACTGTGGCCCCGCCATGTAATACGCCATCGGGCTGATGTACTTTAGGAGAAACCGGCATTTTTGCAATTAGGAAATTCTCCCCAACGTCTACATAGGTAATATCCAGTGTTTCCATCAGCGTGTCTTTACGAATTTCGTTACAGACGGCTAGAATTTTTTCTTTGTATTCATTCATTCCATTCATTTTGCCAAAAATACGCCTATTTGCATGTGATTTCTACCTATTTGACTATAAATTCGTACTATGCAAGAATTCAATATTAGGGAAAAAGAATCGAGCTATCCGGCTAGCAGTTCTTACAGCACCTTAAACAGCCTTGGGCCAAATACTAAAACCGTTTGGATCGTATTTCATGGGATTGGTTACCTGAGTCGGTATTTCCTTAAATACTTCGAGGATCTGCCTACGGAAGAGAATTATATAATCGCACCGCAGGCGCCTTCCAAATACTATCTCAATGATACCTATACTCATGTAGGTGCCAGCTGGCTGACCAAGGAAAATACCATGTCTGAGATCCGTAATGTACTGCAGTTTCTGGACAGCATAATGGCGCAGGAATCTCTTCCCGATGATTGCCAGATCAATATCCTGGGATTCTCACAGGGAGTTTCAATTGCCTTGCGCTGGGTGTGTCATTCACATATAAAATGCGACAAACTCATTTTGTATGCTGGCGGAATACCGAATGAATTAAAAACGGAAGACACAGCTTTTCTTATGCAAAACACTGAAATATCGATTGTCTTTGGGAAACGAGATGCATTTCTAACCGTAGAGCGCATGGTAGCCGAAGAGGAAAAGATTGAGCGCCTTTTTAGAGGTCAGGTGAAGCGAGTTGATTTCGAAGGCGGACATGAAATGCTCCCTGAGGTATTGAATCAATTTGTGGATTAAGGGACTTTTACTCCTGCGATCCTTTATCAGCCTTCGGATAATAACTGATCTTTCGCGTGGTGTAGGTATTATCAGGGGTAATAACCTGTTTGATCCAATTGTTGTAATCAGTGCCATCGAGTTGATGGATGAATACGTCTTCCTGTGTGGCTTTGCCTTTCTTACGTATTCTTTTAAGCAGCATACCGTTCTCATCATATTCGTTTTCATCTACGGTAAACTCCTTATAAGAAACAGTACGGCCCTTTTTATCAACACCGCTAGTTTCGCTCCATTCTGTATTCTTAACGATATTACCGGTAGAATCGCGAGAGATGGTATGTCTATACTGGGGCTTGTCACCTTCCATTGTTACAGTCATACTTTTAGCAAGGTTTCTACCTGCTTCAATATCAGACCACTTTGATTGTATTTTGACCAATTGATCATTCATATAGAACTGCTCCGAGATCTGGCCATCCACAGTGTCGCGCTCAATCCGTGTTTCATCAACACCACTATTATCTGTTCGAATTATTTTGACGAGTAATTCCTGATCGTCATAGATATAATCGTACTGTGCCAGAGAAACTTTCGCATAGGAGATAATACTTTCTGTAATGCGTTTAGTTGCCGAAGTATCTAAGGTATAAATATGTGCCATGGAGGTGCCGCGGTCAAAAACCTTATCCCGGTATATCTCATTTCGCCTTTCCTTGATGAAATCGCCTTCATATTTATAATAGGTAATATCGTAATCGGTTGCGCTGTGCAGTGTTTTCAATTTTGTAAGCCGACCTTGTTTATCAAAGCTGAATTCTTCCTGGCCATAACTAGTTATAACTGTACAATTCTTGACCGGTCCTTTAAGATCAAAATCTTTAACCGTAAAAATCATGGGGGCCTGAGCACTTAAGGTGCTAAGCACAAAAAGTGCCTTGGAAAGGAAAAGGAAGATTGACTTGGGCATTGCGTTCTTCATAGTACAAAATTACACCAATTTACCGCAATCAAAACAAAATATATGCCAAAGGGGGATAGTACGTACTACCCCCCTTTTCTAAATATATGTTCGTAATAGTTATTTTACTTCTTCGAAATCTACATCTTCAACATTGTCGCCTGAACCACTATCTTCTGTCGTATCCTGAGCGCCACCTTCTGACCCATTTTGCTGAGCTTCGGCTTGTGCCTTATACATTTCTTCAGAAGCAACTTTCCAGGCTTCATTGATAGCATCTAAAGCTGGCTGAATTACATCAAGATCTTTCGTCTCATATGCTTTTTTCTTGTCTTCAGATAATTTATCGCCAAATTCACTCAATTGCTTTTCAGTCTGGAAGATCATTCCATCTGCTTCATTGAGCTTATCGGCCTTCTCGCGCGCAACTTTATCAGCTTCTGCATTAGCTTCTGCCTCCGCTTTCATCTTTGCTATCTCCTCATCTGTGAGGCCGGAAGAAGCTTCGATTCTGATATCCTGCGTCTTGTTGGTAGCCTTATCTGTTGCCGTTACATGGATGATACCATTTGCATCTATATCAAAGGTCACCTCGATCTGTGGTGTACCTCTTGGTGCGGGTGGGATCCCATCTAAATGAAAGCGTCCTATGGTTTTATTATCAGCAGCCATGGAACGTTCCCCTTGCAATACATGTATTTCTACAGAGGGCTGATTGTCAGCGGCCGTTGAAAAAACCTGTGATTTCTTTGTAGGGATCGTGGTGTTCGCATCAATAAGTTTAGTCATAACACTCCCCATGGTTTCAATTCCCAGGGAAAGAGGTGTTACATCCAATAGCAATACATCTTTAACATCTCCGGTCAATACACCCCCCTGAATAGCAGCTCCAACAGCTACAACTTCATCCGGGTTTACACCTTTGGAAGGTTTTTTACCGAAGAATTTTTCAACTGCCTCCTGAACGGCCGGTATACGGGTAGAACCCCCGACTAAAATAATCTCATCAATATCACTTTTTGAAAGTCCTGCTCCTTTTAACGCTGTACTACAAGGCTCTATGGTGCGTTTCACTAAGTCGGTGATCAACTTTTCAAAGGATGAGCGCGTCAAAGTTCTTACCAAGTGCTTTGGTCCTGAAGCAGTAGCAGTTACATAAGGGAGATTGATCTCTGTTTGTGTAGACGATGACAATTCAATTTTTGCCTTCTCTGCTGCTTCTCTCAATCGCTGAAGGGCCATGGCATCTTCTCTTAAGTCCATGCCTTCGTCTTTCTTGAACTCTTCAGCAAGCCAATCAATAATTTTTTGGTCAACATCATCTCCACCCAAGTGGGTATCTCCATCCGTGGCGAGTACTTCAAATACACCATCACCTAATTCAAGAATAGATACATCGTGGGTACCTCCTCCAAAATCAAAGACAACAATTTTTTGGTCCAGATCTTTTTTATCCAGGCCGTAAGCTAAGGAAGCGGCAGTAGGCTCATTTATAATTCGCTCTACTTTAAGTCCGGCGATCTCACCTGCCTCTTTTGTAGCCTGACGCTGAGAATCATTAAAATAGGCAGGTACCGTAATCACAGCAGAAGTAACTGTCTGACCGAGATAGTCTTCTGCAGTTTTTTTCATTTTCTGCAGGATCATGGCCGATAATTCCTGTGGTGTGTATAAACGACCGTCTATATCTACCCTGGGGGTATTATTATCCCCTTTGATAACTTTGTATGGTACCCTGTCTGCTTCTTTTTTGGATTCGGAGTATTTGTTACCCATAAATCGTTTTATGGAATACACCGTTTTCTCTGGATTGGTGACCGCCTGACGTTTAGCGGGATCCCCTACTTTGATCTCGCCTCCTTCAACAAAAGCGATAACAGAAGGGGTCGTTCTTTTTCCCTCTGCATTTGGGATAACAACGGGCTCATTCCCTTCCATAACGGAAACGCAGGAGTTTGTCGTACCCAAATCAATTCCAATAATCTTACTCATATTATATGTTTTTCGTAATTCGTATTCACTTCTATTAACTGCAAATGATTATGACAAACATAATGCCAACAGACAGAACCTGACATGATGTCATTTTTTATGGAGAAATAAAGGAAAATTAGGCTATTTCAGCTATCTGAGCAGCTTATTGGCAGTCGTCTTTTCGCCGGGTATCGATCAAATAAATGATGCGCCATTGCCCATTTTGGTTCATTAGTTGAAACGAATTTACTCCGCAATGGCTCATTTCGCCCCCCAACCAGAATTGATAGTCCGTCCAGGCATTTGCCATAGGACCATCTACCTTAATAGTATACTTTGTAATTACCTCTTTAAAGGAAACAGAATCCGGAATACTGACGATACTGTTTAAAAATCTTGCAAATTCAACATCTCTAAGTCGGGTATTCCCTTCTTTATCCCTGCCCATTGTTTGCATGATCATCCCGTCTGCCACAACACTTTTGATCTTGGTGGAGTCCTGTGCGTGGAAGCCTTCAAAAAAGGTGACAATTGCTTGCTTGACATCCGCTTCTGAACCTTGCGCCAGGCTGGCAGTACAACAGAATAGGATAAGGGAAAGGATCTTGAATTTCATTTATACTGTTTGATGTCATAAATGTATGGATTCTTAGGGCAACCTACTATTTCTCAAAACTCCTTACATTTATTGCCTAATCAATAGCTCATGTCCACTGCAAAAAAAGAATATAAAAGGGTAACGGTTAAATCTCTTGTTGACATGAAGCAGCAAGGAGAAAAAATTTCAATGCTCACAGCCTATGATTATTCAATGGCTAAGATCATTGATGGTGCCAATGTTGATGTCATCCTCGTAGGCGATTCTGCCAGCAATGTAATGGCAGGACATGAAACGACACTCCCTATTACCCTTGATCAAATGATCTATCACGCCAGCTCTGTGATTCGCGCGGTGACTCGGGCCTTAGTTGTTGTAGATATTCCCTTTGGCTCCTACCAGAGTGATCCAAAGGAAGCACTGAG
>JAOTYW010000157.1 GCA_029861705.1 Flavobacteriaceae bacterium | reverse complement strand
CGCCTTTAAACACGGCTTACTTCTATGCACCGTATTAGGGATCGTCCTTTTCCTGATCATCCTGTTAATGAAACCACTATTGCTAGTATTAAATCAGCCTGAGGAAGTAGTGGTATTGGCTAAGCCCTATTTAGACCTGGTAGCTTTTTCCCTGATCCCCTTGATCATGTTCCAGGGTCTGAAACAATTTTCCGATGGTTTGTCACACACCAAATACCCTATGTATGCTACCATTCTGGCCAATGTGCTGAACGTAGTATTAAATTACCTGCTGATCTTCGGGTCGTTTGGCTTTCCAAAACTGGGTATCATTGGTGCTGCAATAGGTACACTAGCCTCTAGGGTCATTATGCTGGCAGCGTTATGGTGGGTTTTGCGTAAAAAGGATAAATTCAAACCGTATGTGACACAATTGAATTTCAGGATCATCGAGCAGCCCATAATAAAAAGGATTTTAAATCTGGGCTTTCCCTCGGCCTTACAGATGTTCTTTGAAGTGGCTATTTTTACCGCAGCTATTTGGCTGAGTGGGGTGCTTGGTAAAAATCCGCAGGCAGCCAATCAGATCGCCCTGAACCTGAGCAGCATGACATTTATGTTTGCTTTGGGGCTTGGGGTAGCAGCCATGATCCGTGTTGGCAATCAAAAGGGTAGGAGGGATTACCCCGAATTAAGGCGCATAGCCAAATCGATCTTTTTCCTCACCTTGATCCTGGAGATCTGCTTTGCAACAATTTTCCTCCTTGGACGAAAGTGGTTCCCGACGCTCTACCTGGATGTAGAAAGTGTTATTAATGCAGCGGATAATGCTGAGGTGATCCGTATTGCCGCTCAGCTTTTATTGATCTCTGCGATCTTCCAGATCTCGGACGGATTACAAGCCGTGATCCTCGGCGCATTACGCGGACTCCAGGATGTAAAGATCCCCACACTGATGACTTTTATTGCTTATTGGATAATCGGATTTCCCATTTCGTATTACCTGGGTATGCACACAGAATTAAAGAGTATGGGTATATGGATCGGCTTGTTGTCTGGACTTACGGCATCGGCAATATTGTTGTATCTTCGATTTGAGTATATGACCCGTAGGCTCGTACGGACGAACACCACTGATTATGCCACTTCCTAAATTTATTTTAGGCGATAACACTGACCACCCTTCGACTGTTTTTGTTGTCCATACCGAATATCCCCGTTTTATCCTGAACCTGGAAAATGATGAGGTCACCTGGATGGAATCATTTAATGAAGAAGATGAAGCCGAGTTGACACAGGCAGCAGAAGCACTGGTTGTTGAAGCCGTAGATTTCTATGACCGGGAAGTCGGACGTTATGATTCCTAGCCATGGATAAGATCCTTCAAGTAGACCGAGACGTATTTCTCAGCCTGAATTCTCTGGGAAGTGAAACATGGGATGGACTTTGGATGGCCATCACCAATAAATATTACGCCATCCCGCTCTATGCCTTGATCCTTTGGATCACCCTAAAAAAACTCGGATTAAAAAGAACGTTGATATCTCTAGTTGCTATCGCTTTACTGATATTGGTCACCGACCAATTGGCTAATTTCTTTAAATATGGTGTGCAGCGATTACGGCCCTGTTACGACCCTGAACTAAACACCCTCGCCCGATTAGTAAAGGCATCTTGTGGCGGTAAATTTAGTTTCTACTCAGCCCACGCATCCAATTCCATGGCTATCGCATCCTTCTTTTTTCTGCTATTACATCAGTACAGAAAAACGCTGGGGGTATTCCTTTTGATCTGGGCTGTCCTTGTTGGCTATAGCCGCATATACATCGGAGTACATTTTCCATTGGATGTGCTCTTTGGGATGGGCATTGGAGCTCTTATGGGATGGCTCTTTTATAAGTTGAGTATCTTTACCTTCTTCAAAAGCGGTTTATGATCCCCGAACGTAGATACTGGCTTTTACTCGCCCTGTCGGTGCTGGTTTATATTGCAGGTCTCTTTGTAACACTCTTCGAGAACGATTCGGCTCAGTTTGCTGTCATGGCCATGCGAATGGCCCAGGAGAATGATTTTATCAACCTGATCAAGGATAGCCAGGACTATCTGGATAAACCCCATTTACATTTTTGGCTTGCTGCCCTGTCTTTCAAGATATTTGGGATCCACGATTGGGCATATCGGCTACCCGGATTGATCTTTACCCTTATGGCAGCCTATAGTACTTATGGCCTTGGCAGGCTGCTCTACAATAAAGAGATAGGCAGGCTAGCTGCCTTGATCTTTATGAGTTGCCAGACGATCGTCTTGTCTGCTATTGATGTGCGTACAGATGCCGTACTGACGGGCTCTGTTATTTTAGCTATCTGGCAACTGGCCATCTATTTACAAAATGGCCATTTGCGTGCCCTGCTTCTTGGGGCATTTGCTACCGGGCTGGCATTTTCAACAAAGGGTCAGATCGGCCTTTTAGTGATCGGAATTCCCTTGCTATGCCATGTTATCTATCAGGGTTATTGGAAGCGGGTAATTCACCCCAAAGTATTGTTAGCAGTCCTTGTATTCGGACTTACTATCAGTCCGATGCTATATGCCTATTACCAGCAATTCGACATGCATCCGGAAAAAGTCATACGCGGATTGTCTGACAGAAGTGGGATCCGATTCATTTTTTGGGAACAAAGTTTTGAACGCTTAAGCGGAGAAGGCGTTGGAAAAAACAGCAGTGATTATTTTTTCTTTTTCCACACCCTCCTTTGGGTATTGATCCCATGGACATTCCTTAGTCTATTTGCGCTTTTTACACGTATTAAAATAGCCTGGAAAACACGACTACATAAAACTAAATCTTTGGAGATTCTGACGCTGGGGGGGATCCTGATCGTCTTTCTGATAATCAGTTTTGCACAATTCAAGCTGCCGCACTACCTAAACGTCTTGATGCCCTTATTTGCTGTGATCACATCGGCCTATATAGCGCAATTGTACCAGATTCAAAAAACGAAACAGATACGGATCAACCTCGGGCTCCAATTTTTTATTCTCGGACTGTTTTTCCTTGCAGCTATACTTATTTGTTTCACGGTTTTCAAGTTTGAACACTGGTATTGGTATGTAATCCTTTTAGTATTGTTCTTACCGGTGGCCCATTTCTGCCTGGAACGAAACGATTATACATTGCGCTTGATCACCATTACTGTTGCGGGTTCTGTCATGTTTAACCTCGTGATGAATATCCATTTCTACCCACGTTTGCTCAATTTTCAGGGCGGGTCTACCATGGCATCCTGGGTGAAGCAGAAAGACATGGATACTTCCAGGATCTTTAAAGCCTCTCCGCGGCATACCTGGGCCATGGACTTTTATTTACAGGATCCTTTGCTGAAATTGAATGTGAACCAGATGAAGGCAAAAAAAGATATCTGGGTCTATGCAGACGAACGCGAATTATCTGCCATGAGAGAAGCAGGCATTCAGTGGGACAGACAACAGCGTGTAGATCAGTTCCGGATAACCAGATTACAGGCTAAATTCCTAAAACCGGCCACCCGAATGCAGGTAGTGCGCAATATGTATTTGGTGCACTTGCCCTAAGATAAAACCTATTCCTTAGCGGTTAGTTGTGGCGGTTTAAGATGATAATAAAGGCCGGCAAAAGAGACGAGGGCTGTGATCGCCAGGAAGACCAGGCTGATTGAGACAGATACATCTTCCTCTAGACCCAGCCAAAGCGCCCCGTATAAGAATACCACCTCCCTGCTTCCGATCCCGCCGATAGTTAAGGGCAGCACAGCTACAATAGATGAGACTAAAAATATAAAGAGGTATAAGCTTTTGTCAATGGCTATCTCAAAGGCCAGCAAAATGCAAAAAACAGCTACTAGTTGCGCCAGCTGAACGCCTGTCGACAGCAAAATGCTTTTCCAGAATACCGGAAACAAGCTGGGAAAGTAACGCTTATTGACCCACCAAAATATGCCTAAAGCCAGCACGGCCAAAATAGGGAAAGCCCAGCTGTAGGTAGTGAAAATTGAATGCTCAATAAATAAAGCAATGGCACAAGCCAGGATAAATAGCATCAATAATCCACTGAGTCGGTCTGCTAATAAACTTGCCACCACTTTCTTTGTACCCGTTGAAAAGTCCTGCTGTATTCTGTAGCCTTTATAGGCATCACCACCTATGCCTCCAGGAAGAAAGAGGTTGTAGAACATCCCCTGCAGATAGAGTTTCCCATTTTGCAATTCACTTAAAGGCGCCCCAATTTGATGGAAATAGCTATTGAGTCGCACCGAAGCAATACTCTTTGAAATGATGAATAGTAAAAGGGCCAGCAAGAGGTATTCGAAGCGTGCTTGCTTAAGGACAGCTGAGATCTCTTTAAAGGGAAGTTTGGTAAAAATAAAATAGAGCAGCGCAAGGCTGATCAGAATCTTTAATGCTGTAAGGAGTTGTTTACGATACCTGCCCACCTACGGTGATCTTTTGTACCCGGTACGGGCGTTTGCTCTGGGATTCGTAATAGGTCCTGATCAATAGTTCCATTACAATACCGATGGTGAATAACTGGATCCCGGCCAGGATAAACATGAGTCCGAATATCAATAAAGGTCGGTTTCCGATCTCTTCCCCTAAGCCGTATTTGACGATTAAGAGGTACATATTGATCAGGATACCCAATATGACAAACAGCACGCCCAGTATACCGAATAAGTGAATAGGTCGCTGGAAGTACTTGCGTATAAACAGAAGCAGCATCATATCTGCCACTACCTTAAACACGCGCTCCAGGCCGTATTTAGATTTGCCGGCATGCCGGGCATAGTGCGCCACCGGGACCTGCTTGATACGCGCACCTTCCAAATGGGCGAGGAGGGTAATAAAGCGGTGCATTTCGCCATAGAGATTTAGCTCTTTTGCAATCTCTCTGGTGAAAATTTTTAAAGCGCAGCCATTGTCTTTAATATCGAGCTTAGAAGATCGCCTAACCATAAAATTGGCGATCTTGGATGGGATCTTTTTTATCAGGGAGTCCTTGCGTTTTTGGCGTATGCCGGTAACGACATCATATTCGTCGTTTACGACTTCAGCTAACATTTTTGGGATATCTGCCGGATCATTTTGAAGGTCGCCATCCATAGTAATGATATACTCCCCTTCAGCATAATCAATGCCGGCTGCCAGCGCCAGACTTTGACCATAATTCTTTTTCAGGGAAATAAGGTGGACCTTGTTATCCTGCATTTGATTGACCACAGCACGGGTTCCATCCTGGGAGCAATCATCAATATAAATGATCTGGTAGTTGTAACCCCCAAGGCTGTCATGGATCTTTTGTGTAAGGAGGGCCACATTGTCTTCCTCGTTGTACAAGGGAATAACGAGGGAGAGTAAGGCATCGGTTATCAGGGTCATGGAAACGGTCCTTGTTTCTATCAAAAGTAGCCTTTTTATTTAAGTTCTTTTCGGTATTCAGCCATGAGTAATTCGGCAGCCTTAAAGGGAGAGACGGTGTGATTTTCTACTTTGATCACCCATTCTGACAAGTGTTTTTTCAGTGTTTCAGAACCAAAAAATTCAGATTTCAAAACATCTTCTAAATGTTGCATGAGCCATTGCTTATTTTGTGCGGAGCGATGCGCGGACAAGAAGGAATTTTTCCTAATCGCTTGAAAATACGCTCCGATCATTTCCCAAATTTCTGAAATGCCAGTATTTTCAATGGCAGAACATGTAAGCACTCTGGGTCGCCACTCACTGGATTTGGGAGGATATAAATGCAGTGCCCGACTAAATTCAGTCTGGGCCTGTTTGGCGCTGGCTGCATTGGCTGCTTCTGCTTTATTGATCACTATGGCATCGGCCATTTCAATTATTCCTCTTTTGATGCCCTGCAGTTCATCACCCGCTCCTGCCAGTTTTAGCAATAGAAAGAAATCGACCATACTATGGACAGCCGTTTCGCTCTGGCCAACGCCAACTGTTTCAACTAAAATCACGTCATAGCCGGCAGCCTCGCAGAGGATGATGGCTTCCCGTGTCTTCCTGGCAACACCTCCCAGGGACTCCCCTGACGCTGAAGGTCGGATAAAGGCTTTGGAATGGCCCGAAAGTGAAGTCATCCGGGTTTTATCGCCCAAAATACTGCCTTTGCTCAATGTGCTGGTAGGATCTATGGCCAGGACAGCTACACGATGTCCGGCTTCGATCAATGTCATCCCCAGGGTTTCTATAAAGGTACTCTTGCCTACACCCGGTACCCCTGTGATTCCAATTCGCATTGTTTCCGGCCTGGGTTTAAGACAGGCCTCAATAAGCCGGGCGGCCTTGGCTAAATGATCTTGATTCTCACTTTCAACTAATGTAATCGCCCTGGCCAGGGCAGTAGTATCGCCCTGGTTTATGCCCAGGATCAATTCTTTGGCCGATGGTACGGGTGTTCGTTGATGAAGCAAAAGTGCTGCTATTGATAAATACTACTTATTATCCTGACTAATAGGAACGCTA
>JAOTYW010000156.1 GCA_029861705.1 Flavobacteriaceae bacterium | reverse complement strand
GACGCTTTTAATTTGGCATAATCCGGAATCTCGTTCAGCTCTTTGTACATCTGCCGCATTTTCTCTATATCGTCTGTATCGGCATAGATATTATCCCCTCCCCAGATCCAGATATCAGGGTTTGTTTTTAAAATATCGTCCCATAATAGATTTGGCCTGAGATGGTCATTGCAGGATCCGAAAGCGATAACAAAAGCGCCGGGATCTTTCACAACAGTATCAGTTGGGGTACTATTCGTTTTTTTCGTAGAACATGAGAAAAGGATAGCTGTTGACAGCAAGGAGATAATTACGGTACGCATAGTATTGGCATTAGCTGGGTAAAAATACATATTAAGATTTACGCAGATACTATAAAATTGTATCTTTGCGTGCATGAATTCAGCACAAGTGGCGGCTCTGCAAACCCTGCTCTCCACACCCAAAAAAATTGCGATAATCCCACATAAAAACCCGGATGGTGATGCCATAGGTTCTGCTCTGGGCTTATATCATTATCTACTACAACTGGGGAACGATGTTAAGGTTGTAAGTCCGAACGATTATCCCAAATTCCTTAAATGGATGCCGGGTTCATCCGATGTACTGAACTGGGAAAAAGTAAATTCAAGCTGTGTACGAGTCCTGGAAGAAGCAGATGCGGTCTTTACCCTTGATTTTAATGATCTGGGACGAACCGGTGATATGGCTGAATTGCTCAAAACCCTTCCCGCCTCCTTCGTCATGATCGACCATCACAGGGAGCCAACAGATTATGCACAGATCATGTTCTCTCACCCAGACATGAGTTCAACTTCCGAAATGATCTATCATATCATAGCAGCTCTGGGCCATAAAGATGCCATTACCAAAGACATTGCTTCCTGCCTCTATGCAGGTATTGTAACAGATACAGGGTCTTTTAAATTTTCAGCAACCACCGTTAGCACGCATCATGTTGCGGCCAATCTTATTGAAAGAGGCGCATCTAATAATGAGATCCATACCCTGATCTATGATAATAATTCGGCAGACCGACTCTATCTTTTGAGCACAGCATTGCAGAATATGAAGATCTTCCCGGAGTATCGGACGTCCTATATGACACTGAGTTCTGAGGAATTAAAAAATCACAATTTTATAAAGGGAGACACTGAGGGTTTTGTCAACTATGGGCTGTCAATTGATGGTATTGAATTCACGGCCATTTTTATTGAAAATGAAGAGGAGGGGCTTATAAAAATATCCCTTCGGTCAAAGGGTGATTTTGATGTAAATACTTTTGCAAGAACCCATTTCAATGGAGGCGGGCATAAAAATGCCGCAGGTGGCAGGATGATCGGAACAATAGAAGAAACCACAACTTTATTTGAATCTTTGCTAGCAAAATACAAAACAGAACTGGCATCATGAAAAAGGGTCTATTCTTTTTTTTAGGCGTATTCTTATGGAGCTGTGATGGCCCTGAACCTCGAAGACCTGTTCAAGGCAAGACAGATCAATTTATTGAGAAGTCGGTCATCCGAAATAAGCAAATTCTTGCCTTTGAAGAGGCTGCGATCAAGCAATTGATCGATAAAGATACGCTGCACGATTATGTACAATCCGGTTCGGGTTCCTGGTTCTTTTACCAAATTCAGAATCCCGCAGATAGCCTGGGTATTGCACCAGATGATACGGTTACTTTTACCTATGCTTTATCAGACCTTAACGGGCAGCCTATATATACGGCAGATGAGATTGGTGTGCTCACAGTGCGTGTCGATAAAGACGAATTGTTTCCCGGCTTGCGGGAGGCGATCAAAGTTTTAAACAATAAAGAAGAAGCAACCTTCCTGTTTCCATCGGCCATGGGCTATGGGTATCCGGGAGATCAAAATAAAATCGGGACCAATGTACCTTTGCGTTGCCGTATTACTATATTGAACGTAGATAAATCAAAAGAAAACACCCTTTAAAAAAGTAGGTAAGATGAAGAAAATTTTAATTCTGTTAAGTGTTGTACTATTTGCAGTTACAGCTTGTAAAACAAATAAATACGCTGATCTGGGCGATGGTATGTTTGCCGATGTTAAAACTACCCATGGCGATATTTTGTTGAAACTGGAATATCAAAAGACACCTTTAACAGTAGCTAATTTTGTGTCTCTCGCAGAGGGTAACAGTCCCTTTGTTGACGACGAATACAAAGACAAAAAATACTATGATGGTTTGACATTCCACCGAGTAATGAAAGATTTTATGATTCAGGGTGGCGATCCATTGGCAACGGGTACCGGAAGTCCGGGATACAGATTCAAAGATGAGATCGATGAGTCCCTGGTTCACGACAGAAAAGGGGTGCTATCCATGGCTAATGGGGGACCTAAAACTAATGGGAGTCAGTTTTTTATTACCCATGCAGAAACGCCCTGGTTAGATGGCATACATACTGTTTTTGGAGAAGTGGTCAAAGGCATCGAAGTAGTAGATTCTATTGCCAATGTAGCGGTCGGAGACAGAAATAAACCAGTAACAACTGTGGTCATGAATGAGGTTGCAATTGTTCGTAACGGAGCTGAAGCCAAGAATTTTGACGCTATCCAGATAATGAGTAATTATTTTGCCGAAGAAGAGGCCATACTTGCCGCATTGAATAAAACGAAGGCAGATCATGCAGCAGAAATACAGGTCCAATCAGAAACTGCTGAAGAATGGGCCTCCGGCTTGAAAGTAATAACGGTTAAAGAAGCTACAGGCGAAAAACCCAAAGTGGGCCAGAATGTTCTGGTCAATTACGCCGGGTGGATGATGGATGGTACACTTGTAGATACCAGCCAGAAAGAGATCGCTGAAAAATTTGGAAAGTTTGCAGAATTGAACCGCATGCATCGAGGTGACTTTTCACCTTCGGCTATGATGATAAGTCCGGATATACGGCTTATTGGCGGTTTTAAGGAAGCCTTGTTAAGCATGTCTGTCGGTGAAAAATTACGGGTGTTCATACCATCTCATTTAGGCTATGGACCACAGGGAACTGGCCCTATTCCACCTAATGCGGATCTTGTCTTTGACATTGAGATCGTGGGTATGGCTGAATAGTAAATAACACTCTCTAATATAATTCCTGAGGGCTGATAATCGGTATTTTCCGACCATTTGTCGCATGATTTTTCGACTGATGCTCAAGGATTTAGGCGGGATTATGTAGTTCACACGTTTTTCATTACCATTCATACATTTTTTGAATCGCGAATGTCATTAAGTCTTAATTTTGAAGGTAAATCCAAAAAGTAACGACCGATGAAAAAGAGCTTCTTATGGATGGCAGGTTTTTCCCTGGCCATTATTGCGTGTACAAATGAAACTTCAACCGATTCTCCGATTAATGATAACGCCAATTTACAGGGCTCCTTGTCCTCAGATATGGTGATTATTGATTTTGAAGAATTTACTGCTGGAGATATTGTATCAACTACCAGCCCACAGGGCTGCGCTGGGCAAATCGGAGTATTTGCCCTCAATCCTGATCCAGGTGTACCTAACACCAATGCTGCTATGGTTTTCGATTCTTCGAATCCCACTGGTGGCGATGTTGATCTGGGGTCTCCTAACTCTTTCTATGGAGGACCCGGAATTTCGGCTGATGGTGATCAACTGAATAATGATACTGCTTTAGGCAAAGTGTTAATTATTTCAGAAGATTTTGACAGTACGGATCCTGACGACAGTTATGTGGCCGGTTCGTTCTATGAATTTGATTTCTCCGGCTATGGTAATGGTGCGGTTGAAATGGTTGGCTTTGATATGTTGGACCTGGATCCACCTGGTGCCAATGATTTGCCGACCATTGTTAAATTATTCGACTCATCAGACAATATTTTGTTTGAGAAAGAACTTCAACCCGATGAAGATAATTCCAAACAATTTGTAGATCTCGAAAACACTTCCTCTGTGTCTAAAATGGTGCTGGAATTGAACAATTCCGGAGCTATTGATAATATTACATTTAAATGTGGGGATATTGAGATTGGTGGTTGTGAGACTATGTTCGGTAGAGACCAAAATGGTGCTGAGCGTTGCTTCGATCAAGACGATTTTTCACGATGGGGTTGGACTAATGGCCCATTCGGTGAAGGCACTTATACCTTTGATATATATGCTGGCGCCGGACAATGTGACATAACTAAAGGCGAATTAGCCGGAACTGTTACTGTGGAATACAGCGGCGGTACAGTTGAAGTATCCTATGAAAGCAATGGCGATTACGTATTTACGGAAACCCATTTATATGTAGGTAATGACATGTACCCGCAACAAAAACGCGGTAATGGATATGTTAATACTGTTGCTCCCGGCCAATACCCTGAAAAGCATGGCAATCTGGATAATGTTTTGGAAGACAGCTATACAGTTTACGATGTAGATGGTGAGATCTGGGTGATCGCGCATGGCGTTGTTTGCGAGATTATTAGATAATAAACAGAACGTGAAATAAAATAAAAAGGCCTGCCATATGCAGGTCTTTTTTTATTGATTATTTGATAGCTATAAGATCTCTGCATAATTTGCCACCTTATAAGCAGGTACCTCTTCCATGAGTGATAGATTAAAAAATGGCATTGCCATTGCGCTAATTCCCCAGATCCTTTTAGTTCAGCTACTGGCCTGGAACCCGGAATTTGTGGAGCTATATTACAGCAAAGGGCTCTATCCCCTGCTGTCTCGGCTTTATCGTTTTTTGCTGGGCTGGATACCCTTTTCCATCGGGGACATTCTCTATTTCATTCTTGGCGTCTGGTTACTTTATTTTCTTTTCAGAAACTGGAGATCGCTCTGGTCAAGGCGCCGGCTGCGTGACTTTATCATGGTCCTTTCAGTAGCTTATTTCACCTTTCACCTGATGTGGGGATTAAATTACTATCGCCTGCCGATTGCAGAGGCATTTGAATTGGAAGATTCGTTTGAATTAGACGAGCTGATTGGTGTAAGCGGAGAATTGGTAGAGGCCAGTAACCGTCTGCAAACAGAACTTACCGGCGATACTATAACTAAGGTACGAGTTCCGCATACAAAAAAGGCGATCTTTAAAACGGCGAAGGCGGGTTATGATGTTCTCAGCAAAAATTATCCCATCGTAACTTATAAGCAACCCAGCATTAAACCCTCACTATTGAGCACGCTGTTATCCTATATGGGATACGGCGGATATCTCAACCCTTTTACACAGGAAAGTCAGGTCAATGCCAAACTTCCCTCCTTCCGGCTCCCTGTTGTTTCGGCCCACGAGATGGCGCACCAGATTGGGTATTCTGCAGAAAACGAGGCTAATTTATTAGGCTATCTGGCGGCCAGTTCCAGTCCGGATCCTTTTGCCCGCTATAGTGCCAAGACATTTGGTCTTCACCACTGCCTGGCGCAACTACAGCAACGGGATTCAATTGCTTTTGATAGTTTGGTAGCGCGTATGCATCCGGGCGTCAAGAATAATTTTGTAGAAGCCCGCGAATTCTGGGAATCTTATCAGAATCCGTTTGAACCCTTATTCCAATCCGCCTTTGATACCTTTTTAAAAGCCAACCGCCAGGAGGAAGGTATGGCAAGCTACAACCGGGTAGTTGCCTTGATGATCGCGTACCATAGGGAACATCCGATGTAAGGATTGGATCAAGATTCTATGTTTCAATTTCAGTACCTCAAACAGGGCATTTAAACTTTAACATCGCCTTTCCTTCCGAATTGATATATTTATAACTTCCTTCGGGAAGCACAAAAAAAAAACGAACAAATACTGTATGAGACTCAAATACCTGGTCGCTTTGCTGCTATGCTCGGCGACTGCCTTCGCTCAGGATTACTTCCCGGATAATGACGGGGTTAAATCCAAAAACACCAATTACACCGCATTTACCAATGCCAAAATTTACATAAGTCCCAGCCAGGTGATCCAAAATGGAACCCTCCTGATCAAAGAAGGGAAAGTGGTTCAGGCCGGAAGTGCCATCCAGATCCCATCGAACTCAATCAAGATCGACCTCAGCGGGAAAAGTATCTATCCTTCTTTTGTAGATCCCTTCTCCAATTTTGGCGTTGAAAAGCCCAAAAGGGCGCCGGGCCAGGGACGTTCACCACAGTATAACGCCAGCAGGGAAGGCTTTTATTGGAATGACCATGTCATGCCGGAAAACAATGCTATCGATAAATTTAAATACGACAGCAAAAAAGCAGAGGAGCTCTTAAAAGCGGGCTTCGGAGCTGTAAATACCCACATACAGGACGGTATCGTTCGCGGGACAGGCGTTTTAGTCGCACTTAATAATAAAGGTACAGAAGCGAATCGCATACTTGAAGACCAATCTGCCCAGTACCTCAGCTTTTCCAAAAGTGTCGCTTCAAGGCAATCCTATCCTACATCACTGATGGGATCCATGGCTTTGTTGCGACAACTTTATTCCGATGCAAAATGGTATGCTGCGGGAAATTCAGATACTAAGGACCGCTCATTGGAAGCCCTTATTGCCAACAAAG
>JAOTYW010000155.1 GCA_029861705.1 Flavobacteriaceae bacterium | reverse complement strand
AGACCGTTGTTCTCAATTTAAACCAACCATATGTTTAAAAAAATAATTTGTCTACTCACTATAATTTTAATTGGGTTCAATTTATCGGCTCAAGAATGCTTGCCAGTTAAAAATCTAAAAAGTCTTTACAATAACAACAAAGAATTCAAGAAGACTATTGATTTGATGCTCGAAAATGTACACGAACTACCAAATGGAAATCCAAATCCATGGAAAAATAAAAGTGTAGACGATTTATATAGTTTTTTAAACGAATGGTTCTATTTTCTCCCGAATACACATAATGGACTTGACAGAATTTTAGAATTTACTTTTCTCTACTACCAGAATCCTGATGGGATAAAATTCGTTTTAACAGAACCAGGTTTAAGTTGGGCGAATTCATTCATTGAGGAACGCGGAAAATTCATGAATAGTCCAGAATCATCAAAAGTGATTGAAGATTGGTTATCTGATAATTCCATTAAAAATGAGGACTTTGTATTACCCGAAGAAGGATTCAAATCTTTCAATGAGTTTTTTACTAGAGATTTAAAGCCGGGAACTCGACCAATTGACGATGCTACAGATGAGTCTATTCTTGTATCACCTGCAGATGGTATTATTAACATGATAGCGAATGAACTTGAATTAGACTCAGAAATTCCAACCAAAGGAAGAATGACAATGAGTTTGAATGCACTTCTCAACAATTCTAAATACGCAGAGAAATTTGTTGGTGGTTCAGCATTGGCTATTTTTCTCATGCCTGACAATTATCATCATTACCATTCGCCAATAACTGGAACAATAATAGAATCAAGTGAAAATGTTGGAAATAGGCTATTTGGAATGCCTGATATGCTCGATATGATTAATAATGGCAATCCAGGCTATAACAAGGATTATAGTGTATTTGAGGACTTTAAACATGGATATTTCATAATTGAAACTAACCACTATGGCTTCATAGCTATGATTCCCATAGGATTACAAACAGTCGGTTCGGTAGTGTTCGAAGATGATTACAAGCAAATTAGTAGTGACAATCCCAAACAAATTTTCAAAGGAGAAAAGCTTGGACATTTTGAATACGGAGGTTCGACCGTATTGTTAATTTTCGAAAAGGAAAAATTGAATTCTATGACTGTCCAACAAGGACAAAGAATTGGAAAGTTAAAAAACTGAGCACAACAACGTGTATAAAATCATAGTGGCTAAACGCCACTACGCTTCATACACAAGACCGTTAGCCTTCATTATGACCAACCAATAGCAAATGATAAAATTCTTTAGAAAAATACGCCGGCGACTGATATCTGGAAGTAATTTTTCAAAATACTTTCTTTATGCCATTGGTGAAATTTTACTGATTGTGATTGGTATTCTAATTGCCCTACAAATCAATAACTGGAATCAACGAAATGTCAGGGATAAAAAAGAAATTGAAATATTGAAATTAATAAGATCGGATTTAATGGAAGGTGTTTCTGAATTTGATCGAAGTATCGCACAGTATACCACAGCAAAAAATTCCATGAAAGTTATTATCGACCATCTTGAATCAGACGGTTCGTATCAGGACTCATTGAAGTTTCATTTTTTTAATACAATGTTATATTGGGGAACAAGTGATCTATCTAATTCATCATTTGAGACTCTAAAATCTGTTGGTGTTGACTTAATATCAAATAAGGATTTACGTGATAAGCTTATTGTTGTTTTCGATGAATACGATTCCTGGATTAAGGGAGACGAAAATCGATATGTAGATATCCTTATCGATGCCGGAAGAAATGTACTGAATTCAAGATTCAATGAATATTGGGCTGGGGAGCGGATCAATGATAAATATATTGGAGAAATGATTCCTTTAGATTTCGAATCACTGAAAAGAGATCAGGAATATTTATTCTTTCTTAAAAGTTTAAAGAATCAAATGAAGTGGTTAATTGATGAACCAATAAAATCAACTAAACTTGAGGTCGTCAAATTAATTGATCAAATTGATGCTGAACTTTCAAAACTTGAAGGAGTGTAGCAATGGCCAACAACGCCTATAATACATCGCCTGCGCTCGCCGGTGAATTATTGCTAACTTGCGGTTTATTAATCATGCCCCAGGGGTATGCGCTTCGAGGCGCCGTATCATAGCCAGGGACATTGTACACCATATGATTTGCTACAGCAATGACTCCAGAAAGAAAGCTCTTAACAATTAAGCTGATTCATACGGTGATTTGGGTATTTTTTGTTGCCGTACTCTTTTATGTGCTGTATTCCGGAATAGCTGACAAGGTAAATATCTATACCTGGATTGGTATTGCAGTGGTGATTGGTGAAGGCCTAACGCTTTTGATCTTTAAAATGTTTTGCCCACTTACTCTTGTTGCTAGGAAATACTCGGATTCTCAAAAAGACAATTTTGATATTTTTTTGCCAAATTGGTTAGCGAAGAATAACAAGCTAATCTTCACCTCGATTTTCATTGTTGCGCTTATCATCGTATTATATCGCACTTTTCAGATCTAAATAAAATACGGTGTACAACAACGCCTATAAACCTGGCGAAGCCAGGTAAATGACAAAACCCAAATGACAAGCACTAAATTGGAATTTGTCATTCGTCACCTGCCTGCCGGTAGGCAGGTTTGTAAATTGTCCACCTCAGGCGGACCACCATGGACGTTGGCATTAATATCTAAAAATGAAAAAGTTAATCCTAATAATATTCTTTTCACTCGCATTTTTATCGTGTCAAACTTCTGATAAGATAGAAAACGTAGTAGTTATTGGTGGTGGGCTAATGGGAAGTTCTACGGCATGGGAGCTATCAAAATATGGCCAACCCGTTTTATTGATTGAGCAACAAGACTCGATTTATACTTTTGGCTCTAGTTTTGGCGAAGCACGGATTTCAAGAAGCCTTGGGCCAAATCAGGATATTTTTTCATTTCTACAACAGACCTCTGTCAGTGAAACTAAAAATTTGATTGATTTTTTAAACGATGGAGAATTGGAAGAATTACATGCTATGGAAGACATCTACACAACTTCACCAATAACCTATATTTATTCTAAATCCCGATTAAATGAAGTTGAAGAATTGTTAAACGGACAGACCATTAAATATGAATATGCTTCAAATTCAGAAGAAGCCGAAGAAAAGTTTGGAATGAAAATTTCTGATAGCATAATGGTAATTCGAGAGTTTAAACAATATTCGGGTACCCTTAATCCAAAAGTTTTAATTGAAAAACTACATAAGGGAATAAGTAAATCTGGAAATAGAATAAGCTATAATCAAAAGGTTACCAGTTTAAAAAAAGAAGGCGGGATTTATAAAATTAAAATTACCAATACCAAAACTGGCACAGACAAAATTATATTGAGCAAAAAAGTAGTCGCTGCAGCTGGACCATATAATGGAACTTTGGTAAAAGAAATAGCCCCTTATTTTGGCAGTTTAATAAGTCCAAAACGATTATTCCTGTCATTTTTAAAAATAGATTCAGTTAAATACGACATGTTAACAATCGATCAGAAGAAAAAACTTAAAGAATCTTATCCAGTTGCCTATCTAAATTCTGAAATATTCTATTCCATGATTGAAGAATTTAATGAAAAGGACAGCCCATTATTAAAGGTTGGCGGACATTTTTTGCGAACGGACATTGAGGATTTAGATAAAGTATGGTCAATGGATTTAACTCCCCAAGAAATTAAGTGGAGCAAAGAGAATACAGCAGATTATTTTATGAAACTGGATTTACCCATAAAGTTTTCTGATTTGGAATATGTTCGGGGTTATTCGTGCGTGTACTCTCTAACAGCATCTGAAATACCTTATGTAAGTCATGCACTAATAAATGAAACGGATATTGATTCAAGTTTTGTATTGATTGGAGGAATGTCAGGAGTTGGTGCGAAAGGCTCTTTAGCCTACGGACTAGTTGCTGCAGACCTTATTTTGAGAAAAAGAAATGATTCATTTATGTATCAAAAATCTAAATCAGCTTTAGGTACAGAGAGACTGATTAAAGACTTAAAGCATATTGCTAATTAAATACTCAGACCAGCATGAAAAGTGTACTAACTTGTTTGTTTCTTATTTCAATTTTCGGATGCGAAAAAAAGGTTGACGTAAATCAAACAGACGTTACTGAATTCATTCCAGAACCTGATTTTACAATTTCAGTTGAAAAAAACCATACTAAATTTAGTAGCTCTATTCCTTATCAAATCAAAGTACCAAATGGAAGTGTAGTCGAGGTATATACCAAAGAAGCAACTGGCGGGCAGTTGAATATCAATTCTACATTAGATGATTTCAAGAAAGTGGATATGGATAAAGTTCACACTTTAACAGGACCAATATATATTGAAGGGGCAGAAGTTGGCGATGTTTTAGCAGTGGAGTTACTTGACTTGGAACCTGGAGATTGGGGATGGACAGGAATGGGCCCTGAATTTGGGTTTTTAGCTGGTGAAACTGAAGCTTCTGGATTTAAAACCTATAAACTGGATAAAGAAAATAATCTTATACATTTTTCTGAAAACATTAGTATACCTATGAAGCCATTTCCTGGAGTAATGGGTGTAGCGCCAAATACGGAAGAAATGTTAACTACTTTTCCACCGAGAGCAAATGGCGGAAATATGGATGACCCAAATTTAGTTAAAGGAGTTACCGTATACATTCCTGTTTTTGTAAAAGGTGCATTATTTTCAATTGGAGATGCACATGCTGTGCAAGGTCTTGGTGAAGTAGTTGGGACGGCTGTAGAATGTGATATGCGAATACGATTTAGATTAAGTATTATAAAGGATAAAAAAATAGCAGAGCCCGAATATGAATCTAAAGATTATTATGCAACTACAGGTTTTGGTACAACTATAGACGAAGCAGCTAAAAAAGCTACCCGTTATATGGTAAGACATATTTCAAAAACATATGATATATCATGGGAAGAGGCCTATATGCTTTGTTCACTTGTTGGAGATTTAAAAATAGCGGAAGTAGTTGATTTACCACATATGCTAGTAACCATGCATATTCCCAAAAGTGTTTTCAAAAAAGATAAACAATACTAACAATTGGTATAAAACATGGGGCGAACAGTGTTTTTCACAAGTTTCAGACTATTGCATACACGACTCGAGACAAATATGTAGCTCTAAAAGCCCAATGTTTCATACCCGAGACCGTCGTGTGTAAGTTAAAACACCTGTAAATAATTAATTGGGCTTTGAAAAAGGTTTAGAATTCAAAAGATAATCAAATAATATTTTATCACGATGAATTTAATAGAAGTTGAAAAGCGAGAAAATCTTAGTAGTGATGAATTTAAGAGAGAATATTTAAAGCCTCTTAAACCTGTTATTTTAAAAGATATGTCGAAGGATTGGAAGGCAAATAAAAAATGGTCTTTTGATTTTTTTGAGAAGAAATATGGTGATTTAATAGTTCCAATATTCAATCCCGAAAGTTATTTTAATTCCGGAAAAAACTATATGAAGTCCAATTTTAAGATACCTTTTCGAGAATATCTTGAACTTATTCAAAAAAAACCTACCAATCTTAGGATTCATATTTTTCAATTAATAAAAGAGGCTCCTGAATTAGCTCATGATTTTGAAACTCCCACAATAATGTCCAGTTTTTTAAAAAAATTTCCTGCTTTATTTTTTGGGGGAAAAGGTGCAACCTTAAGATTGCACTATGACCTGGATTGTTCCCATGTGTTTTTAACCCACTTTCAGACTAAAAAGGAGGTCATTTTGTTTTCGTACGAACAAAAAGAATTTTTATATCATTTACCTTATACTGTTCAGGCAGAAGTAGATATTAAGAACCCGGATTATGTGAAATATCCTGCCCTCAAAAATGCCAAAGGATATTATGCCCTTTTAAATCATGGAGAAACTCTTTTTATTCCAAGGAGATATTGGCATTGTGTGCATTACACCGAGGAAGGATTTTCACTGTCTGTGAGGTCTAACGATTCCATTTTGTTTGGAATTCGTGGACTACTTAACATTATACGTCATTTTGCCCTGGATAAGGGATTTAATCACCTTTTAGGTGAGAAGTGGTTGGCCTGGAAAACCAAAAAGGCCAATGAAAAGGCGAATAAAGCTATTGCAGATCTTAATTAAGAAAGAAGGGTATTTAACAAATATATAGATGGCAATAAACCTCTATTATTAAATTGAAACAAAAAAAATTAAAAATGAAGGCATCCGAAACTGATAATCCAATTTTCGAAAATAATTTTCTTGAAAGGTTTTCTAAAACCAATGCATATTTTATTATTATAGCCTATATACTCATATCAGTAGGCTTGTTAATTTATTTTTCTTTAAAGACAGATATTTCAATTCCATTTCAAATTACCCTTTTCTTTACGGGACTGATTTTTTTCTCATTCATTGAATATATAGTGCATCGCTATCTCTTTCATTCCGATACGTCAAGCGACAAAAGAAATTTCTCCTATCGCCTTCACCATATCCATCATGATCATCCTCGCGACA
>JAOTYW010000154.1 GCA_029861705.1 Flavobacteriaceae bacterium | reverse complement strand
CACCATGGTAGGAATTGGTAACAGTACGGTAGCCACATCAGAAAAAATTAAGGGAATACAATCAGGAAAGGTGCAGGATTATGCCCTTGCTTTTATTGCGGGCGCAGTGATCCTGGGAATCCTGTTTATATACTTGTGGAAATGAGATTGACATAATATGGATATTTTATCACTTTTTATTGCGGTTCCGGTTTTGACCATAGTGGCCTTGCTCTTTGCAAAGAGTTTAAGGCATGCTCGGGTCGTGGCACTTATCGGAAGCCTGATTCAAGTGGGCATGGCAATAAATCTGGTATTTGCCTATTTTGGGGAAAGGGCCATTAATGATGCTATCATGGTGTTTACAAAAGACGTGATGTGGTTTGAGCCTTTTAATATTCATTATTCCATTGGCGTTGATGGTATTTCAGTAGCGCTGTTAGTCCTGACGTCTATGGTAGTTCTGGCCGGAGTATTTATTTCCTGGCGGATGGAGGAATTACCCAAGGAGTTTTTCATTTCGCTTATTGTATTGTCTATTGGGGTCTATGGGTTCTTTATCTCCCTGGACTTGTTCACCATGTTTGTATTCTTTGAAATTGCAGTGATCCCAATGTACTTATTGATCGGTATATGGGGGACAGGACCCAGGGAATTTGCAGCAATGAAATTAACGCTTATGCTCATGGGAGCATCGGCCATTTTATTGGTAGGCATCCTGGGAATATATTTTAACTCCAATACAGGTGGCGGACCGTTTACTTTCAATATTCTGGAAATTGCTGATGTACAAATTCCTTATGAGGCACAGCGACTCTTCTTCCCATTAACTTTTATCGGATTTGCCGTTATTGGCGCTTTGTTCCCATTCCATTCTTGGTCTCCGGACGGGCACTCTTCGGCTCCTACGGCTGTATCTATGCTGCATGCTGGTGTCCTTATGAAATTGGGGGCATATGGTGTATTCAGAGTGGCCATGTACTTAATGCCTGAAGGTGCTGCGGAATGGTCCTGGTTCTTTATAATTCTTGCCGCCTTTGGCGTTATTTATGGGGCTTTTGCAGCCATTAAACAGACAGATCTAAAATATATCAATGCGTATTCATCGGTAAGCCATTTGGGACTTGTGCTTTTTGCCTTATTGATGTTAAATAAAACGGCCTGGAATGGAGCCATCCTGCAGTCACTTTCTCATGGCTTTATGACTGCCCTCTTTTTTGCCTTGATCGGTATGATCTATGAGCGAACCCATACCCGGGATATCAGGAAGTTAGGGGGCTTGTTAAAAGTCATTCCATTTATATCGGTCGTCTATGTAATCGCAGGCCTGGCGTCATTAGGATTACCGGGTTTCAGCGGTTTTGTAGCTGAGATGAATATTTTCGTCGGTGCTTTTGAGCACGATGATCGGTTTTATAGAATTGCAACAATAGTCTCCGTCTCGGCAATTGTAGTCACAGCAGTTTACATCCTGCGTGTAGTTGGCATTATGCTAATGGGACCGATAAAGAATGAGCAATACCTAAACCTGGAAAAAGTAACCTGGTTTGAAAAACTGGGAATTCTGTTAATGTTGCTTCCAATTATAGCAATTGGGGTAGCACCCCTATGGATAAGTAATATGATCCTGGAAAGTTTACAACCTTTTATCCAGGTATTTATGTAAAATGAATTATTACGCTGATGGACATTAATTACTTCTTACTTATGAGACAGGAAATAGCACTTCTGGCTATTGCCCTGGCCTTGCTGGCTGCAGAAGTATTTGTGCCCAGACAGAAGAAAGAAAGCCTGATCCATCTTGCAATTTTATTATTTGCAGTGCATACCCTGCTTGGGTTCTTTATACATCAAACCGGTGAATTATTTGGTGGCATGTTCAGGACTAATGAGTTGATTAACCTTTTTAAGAACATGTTGAATATCGGGGTCTTACTTGTCCTTTTACAGGCAACAGACTGGTTAAAAGACAAAGTACTCAGGGAGGAAAGGGGCGTTGAATTCTTTGTCTTGTTATTCTCTTCGCTCCTGGGGATGTATTTTCTGATCTCAGCGGGAGATTTCTTGATGATGTATCTGGGAATTGAATTATCTATGCTTCCCGTAGCAGGGCTGGCAGCCTATGAGATATCTAAGCGTGCTTCCAGCGAAGCGGGGATCAAATTGATATTTTCTTCAGCACTCGCATCCGGGGTCACCCTTTTTGGTATCTCCATGCTCTATGCCACAACTGGTTCTATCTATTTCGACGAAGTATTGGCGAATCTGGAAGTGTCTAATCTGGTCATTTTAAGTATTGTTCTTTTAACAGCAGGCTTAGGGTTTAAAATCTCCCTGGTTCCTTTCCATTTCTGGACGGCGGATGTATATGAAGGTGCCCCCATTAGCATAGCCTCTTACCTATCTGTAGTTTCCAAAGGGGCGGCTGTATTTATTCTCCTTATCCTTCTATTTACTGTGTTGAATCCACTAATGGATATTTGGAGACCCATGATATATACCCTGGCTGTAGCAACAATGTTCATAGGAAATTTATTTGCTTTGCGACAGCAGAATATGAAACGTTTTCTGGCATTTTCCTCAATTGCCCAGGCCGGGTTCATACTCTTAGGTATCATCGCCGGTACTGCAACAGGGATGGCAACTGTAGTATACTTTGTCTTAATCTATATTTTTTCAAATCTGGCAGCTTTTGGTGTTGTGCAAGCCATTGCAGTTAATACAGGTAAGGAAAACATTAATAATTATGAAGGCTTGTACAGGACGAATCCGAAATTAAGCCTTGTCCTCATGCTAGCCTTATTTTCTTTGGCCGGAATTCCACCCGTAGCCGGTTTTTTTGGAAAATTTTTCCTCTTCACTGCAGCAGCGGGCGAGGGCTTCTACTTCCTCGTATTCCTGGGAGTAGTCAATGTCACTATCTCCCTCTATTACTACCTCCTGGTAGTTCGGGCAATGTTCTTGCGAAAAAGTGAAGATGCCATTCCTTTCTTTAAGAGTGGTTCATACATACGAATAGCTTTAATTCTATGTGTTTTGGGTATTTTAGTTTTGGGCATATACAGTCCGGTCTATGAATATATTAATGAATTAAGTCTCGCATTCTAATTGATACGGTTATGAGTTTAGGCGGCAAACATTTATTTGGTGATATAGAAGGACAGCGGGTCACTTTCGCTGAAAAAAAGGTGACAGAAGACAGGGCCGACTTCCTTAAAAAATTGCTGGAGCACAATGGATTCGAAGTGTTGATCCAGGAAGACAGGCGGGCTTCAGAAGAAGAGCCTCAGCTTTATACTGTTGCTGTGACAGATATGGTATTTAACCCCGTGATTTGGGTCTATCAACGCAAACTTCTAACATTTGATGGCCGAAAGGTCACTCCGGATTACTGGAATCAACGCACAACAGAAACCGCTCCCCAGTATTGGAGAACCCGACTCAAATAAGCCTGATCTCACTTATAATCAATTGAGCTAAAGTCCATTCTACTTGCATTTAGGACTATCTTGTTTTTTATCAACTCATCGAATTTAACAGCATATTTACACCCCTGTGGCAAGGTATTTGCTATATTTAAGACCAATTATCAGCTATGAAATCGATTTATTCCATCCTTATTTGCCTGTGCCTCAGTGGAGGTCTTTTTGCGCAATCGGATATCAGCAAGACTCAACCGCTGAAGATCGATGCCCAAAATAAATTAGATGTGAAGGCCAGTCCCCAGGGCACAGCACTGTCGATTCCTGCTTCTATGGATATTTCTAAAAATCCAAATCTAAAAGACCCATTATCTGAACGCAATGTAAAAATGCTTCCTGAAAAGGAGCTCAGGCAGGCAGGATTTGATATGGTTATAGACCCTAAAGTCTCTGAACGTGAAAAAGGAGGCGGCAATAAGCATTTTGGGGATATGTACCTGGGTGATATCAAAACCGGAAGCACCTTCGTAGGTGTAGTTTGCAGGGATCACGAATATGTTGACGGAGACCGTGTGCAGATCTCAGTCAATGATCATGTTGTAGAGCCCAATATCTTGCTTACCGGATCTTTTAAAGGAGTAAATGTCAACTTAGAGAAAGGGTTTAACAGACTAGATTTTACTGCGCTTAACCAGGGATCCTCAGGCCCCAATACGGCCCAGGTAGATGTATATGATGAAGAGGGTCAACTGATCTATTCGAAGCGATGGTTGTTATCTACCGGATCTAAAGCATCCCTGATCATTGTAAAAGATAATTGATCATTCGCCTGGATGGTATTCTCGTACAGCATTCTTTAACACATCTTCCTTGTAGAAATTGACTTCTTTAAATTTGACATCAGCATAGTCTTGTGCCTGATCATAAAAATGAGGGGAATCCGGATCCCCGCTTTGTCCTCCGGCTAATATGGATTTTGCCTTCAGCTTCTCTCCAAATTCTACTACCGCCACAAAACTATTTCCGCGCGTACCATAGAGGCGTTTTGTATTGTTGTGATACCTGGCACCATAGGCGGCAAGTGCACCCCATCTGCCCGAGGCAAAACCGATAGGAATACTGGGTGCTGCATCATCAAAAGGTTGGCGAATATCGCCATTGATCCGCTGAAAACGATTGATCTCACCCCAGGGAGTATCCCAGGTCCCAAAGTCGGTAGTAAGTTTATTGAGGACTTCCTGAAAAATTTGTAGCCTTTCGGTTGGTGGCGACTTCTGGCCGAAATAGGTCATAAGTTCCATATCGCTCATTGGACCCGGACGTTCACCATTTCTGCCATAATACGTCCCGTAAAAATGTGCCAGGGACATGGCAACTGAAGATACCGAAGTTTTGAAATCCCATTCTCGTAAGACAGCTATCGCCTCCTCCAATTGTGCACCCTCAGGTTGCATTTGATCATACGCTTCTATCAGACCGGGTATTAAGACTGCAAAGGCGGGTAAATACGGATCATATGCCAATTCTATAAGTCCGTCCAAGGAGTGATCCGTTTTTCCCTTCATTAATTCTATCGCATGTATCCCCCGGAAATTCTCACGATCGATCGACATATATGAGGGATAATCCTCTCGTTTTGGACTGAACTCAAGCGCTGCTGTAAATGGGGTGGAATTACAATTTTGAAGCCAGCCATTCTCCGGGTTTAAGAGCGAAATATTTTCATCCACCGGATGCAAGCCTTGCCAGTCTGTTTTGGGATCAGCACCATCTACCGGTGAAGTGTAATCAAATTGAGGATCCCGTTTTGGAATAAAATTGCCGTGGAAGTAGGCAATGTTCCCTTCGGCATCTGCATAGACTGTATTATTAGAGGAATTTGTTCGTATGTCCATCATTTCGCGAAAGCCTTTGTATCCATTTTGCTTGGTTCGGATAAAGGATTGCTCAAGTGCTTTGGCAGGTTCCCACATCATTGCTGTTGCAACTGCTTTCCCATCTTCTTTATGGGTTATTGGGCCGTGATGCGTATGGTGCATCGTAAAAGTTTTGGATTGAGGTCCACCTTCCGTCTTATAGTCTAAGCTCACTTGAGATGTTTTAACCGGGCGTAATTCTTCGCCATAACGATAGAATAATTCCCCATCAACATCCATGATGGTTTCCTTAAATTCATCAATGACATCGGTATAAGTAGAGGTATGCATCCAACCGGTTTTCTCATTAAAACCCTGGTAGATAAAAAATTGACCCCAGGTAACAGCGCCGTAAGCGTTTAATCCTTCTTCACTTTCTGCATGCACTTCTCCCCGGAAATAAAAAGAGGTATGTGGGTTGATCAACAGCAGAGGATTCCCGTTTTTGGTATGTGTCCCGGAAATCGCAATTCCATTGGATCCTTGCGGCTCCAGTTCTTCCTCATTTATTTTTAATTCCATCTCCTCCATCGAGGGAAATTCCAATCCGGACTCATAGTAGGCTTTTAATTTTTCAATGCGCACACGTTCTATATCGCCCCCAATAGACCCCTCAGAAAAATACATAGGCATCCAGGGTTCAAAGCGATCCAAAAGCCGCGGTTTAACCTCAGGGTGGGTATGCAAATAGTAGTTTATGCCATCGGCAAAAGCATGGCAAAGCTTTTGTAACCATTCGGGGCTATTCTCCAGGTTGGCTATAGCTTCTTCCTTACTCATGAATAGACGGGCCCTGAGGTCACTATAAAGCGCCTCTTCTCCTTCTACTTCCGCCAGTCTGCCAATCGCCCAGATATAATTTTGTTCTATACGATTAAAGTCGTCTTCGCATTGGGCGTACAGCAGGCCAAAAACAGCATCAGCATCTGTCTTTCCATAAATATGAGGTATTCCGTAACTGTCACGAATAATGGTGGTATTGGCCGCATGTGTGTCCCACCTTTGCAATTCTTCAGATTTGCGATCAGGATCAGAGCAGGAGAGAAAACTTAACAAGCATACAAACAGGACAGATCGTATCATCTTATTACATTTTGAAGTGTTTATACGGAATAAATTTGGTGGATCGGGCCACTAACCAATAACAGTTCTAAGCAAGATTGGTCACCTTTTCAACTTGAGGTGCATATTTTTTAATGGTAAACTCAACTCCGCTTTGTAGTGTCATTTGGTTCACCGAACATCCCACACAGTTCCCTTCCAACCTGACCTTAAC
>JAOTYW010000013.1 GCA_029861705.1 Flavobacteriaceae bacterium | reverse complement strand
TGGAACGATTCGGTACCGAACGTATGCTTAATCTTACAGACAAGGAAGTAACAGACCGACTCCAACAATTTCGAGAGTTAACACAATTTGATATTGAGTTACAATGATCCTAAAACTGCCAACGGTTAGAAGAAAACCCCATGAGTGATGCCATCAAGCATGAATGCGGAATATCCCTGATCCGCCTGCGCAAACCCCTTGAATATTATAAGGAGAAATACGGTACGGCCTTTTACCCGGTACATAAAATGTATCTGATGATGGAAAAGCAGCACAACCGTGGACAAGACGGTGCGGGCTTTGCCAGTATAAAATTGAATATGGCTGCAGGGGAACGCTATATGAGCAGGATCCGTTCTGTGCAGCCTCAGCCCATCCAGGATATTTTTGATCAGATCAATGATCGCATCAGCACTCAATTAGGCGAGAATCCAGGGAAAGAAAATGATGTAGCCTGGCAAAAAAGCAATCTGCCGTATATCGGTGAATTAATGCTGGGACATGTGCGATATGGCACGTTTGGTAAAAATAGTTTAGAAACGGTTCACCCGTTTTTACGTCAGAATAACTGGATGCACCGAAACCTCATCGTGGCCGGGAATTTTAATATGACTAATGTACATGAGCTCTTTGATAATCTGGTTCAATTAGGTCAGCATCCAAAAGAGAAGGCTGATACCATTACGGTCATGGAAAAGATAGGTCACTTTCTGGATGATGCAGTGGCTAAATTATATAGAGATATTAAGAAACAAGGGCATTCAAAGATAGAAGCCTCTGCGATAATTGCTGAGCGATTAAATGTGGCCAAGATCTTGCGCAAATCTGCCAAGAATTGGGATGGTGGTTATACTATGGCAGGAATGTTAGGACATGGCGATGCTTTTGTACTGAGAGATCCTGTTGGAATCAGACCTGCCTATTTCTATCAGGATGAAGAAGTTGTTGTTGTGGCTTCAGAGCGTCCAGCAATTCAAACTGTATTTGATGTTCCTTTTGAAGAAATTAAGGAGTTGGATCCAGGGCATGCCCTAATTGTAAAGAAAGACGCCAGTGTTTCCGTCCAGGAAGTTTTAAAGCCGCAAAAACGCAGAGCCTGTTCTTTTGAACGCATTTATTTTTCCAGGGGCAGTGATAAGGAGATCTATGAAGAGCGTAAAAACCTGGGGCGCTTCCTATTTCCACAGATCCTGAAAGCAATAGATCACAACTTATTTAATACTGTATTTTCCTATATCCCAAACACCGCAGAGACTTCCTTCCTCGGAATGGTAAGGGAAGCACAAAACTATCTCAATTCAAAAAAGGAAAAACAAATTCTGGAATTGGGAAGCGCTATTACGAGTGACGATCTCCATAGAATTCTCAACATCAGGCCGCGTATAGAAAAAGTAGCGATTAAGGATGCTAAGCTCCGAACCTTTATTACACAGGATAGTAGTCGGGATGATCTTGTTGCCCATGTTTATGATATTACCTATGGCTCAGTTGAATCAGGGGATAACCTTGTTATTATAGATGATAGTATTGTTCGAGGCACTACGCTTCGAAAAAGTATCCTTAGCATTCTGGATCGATTGGGGCCTAAAAATATCATCGTAGTTTCTTCAGCACCGCAAATCAGATATCCTGATTGCTACGGTATTGACATGGCGAAACTTGAAGATTTTATCGCGTTCAGGGCTGCACTTCAATTGCACAAGGATGCCGGAAATGAGGCTTTGATCAAAAAGGTATACGACAATTGTGTTCGTTCGATCGAAGAGCCTACTGATAAGGTAGTCAATCATGTACAGGAATTCTACGCTTCACTTACACCTGAACAAATATCCCTTAAAATCGCAGAGATCTTATGTCCAGACCACGTTCGCGCAGATGTTCAGATAATCTATCAAACCATAGAAAATCTTCATCGGGCTTGTCCACATAACCTGGGCGACTGGTATTTTACAGGAGACTATCCTACCCCCGGTGGGAACAGAGTAGTAAATAGGGCTTTCATAAATTTCTACGAGGGTAAAAATCAACGCGCCTACTAAGCCATCAAACACTAAATCGATAAAAAAGTGCATTTCATCGATAAAAATTGCATTTCAACGGGTTTATAGAGGTCTGGTGAGTGACTCGTTTACTTTAGGCTTGCCATAGCATAAGTAGGTTAAGTTCATGGTAAGATTTGGGGCAAAAAAGGTGGAGACTTCTCCACCTTTTTTATTTTACTAGCATTAAGGTCCAACTACAATCTTCCATTTTCAATTCATAGAATTAGAACGAATTTTCTTTCAAATAATCCATCATTGCGCATTTCAACTGAATAAAGAGACGTTTATCCAAAACCTTTTTCGGCTGTGCCCCTTTAGTATACATTTGGAGAACCATAGCATAAGTAGGTTAAGTTCATGGTAAGATTTGGGGAAAAAAGGCAGGATAACTCCTGCCTTTTTTATTTGGTGCCAATTCAACTCTAAATAGTTGTTTACTCAGAATCTCCTATTTCCAATACTTGAACTAAAATTTAAAATTTCCGAAAAAACTTTTGTTATTTCTCACAATACCAGTAATTTAGTCGTGCCATAGCATAAGTAGGTTAAGTTTATGGTAAGATTTGGGACGAAAAGGGCAGAGGCTTCTCTGCCCTTTTCTATTTTCTACAAATTAAAAAGCCACTCCTTGTAATAAGGAATGGCTTCAATTATATTAGGTTTTTTCTTAACCTAGGTTTAGCTGTTTACTGGTATAATTCTGCTACGCGTTCCCAATTGATCACTTCAAAAAAAGCATTAATGTAATCCGGGCGTCTATTCTGGTAGTTCAAATAATAGGCATGTTCCCAAACGTCAATGCCGAGAATTGGATGTCCGCCGCACCCAGTATTGGGCATTAGCGGATTGTCTTGATTTGCCGTAGAGCATATATCTAGCTTACCGCCTTCATGTGAACAAAGCCATGCCCAGCCCGATCCAAATCTTGTACTAGCGGCAGCACTGAATTTGTTTTTGAATTCCTCAAAAGAACCAAAGGCATCTGCAATTGCATTGCCCAGTTTCCCGTCTGGAGCGCCGCCTCCGTTGGGAGACATAATATCCCAGTAGAGAACATGATTATAATATCCGCCCCCGTTATTCCGAACAGCCATATTAGACATATCCAGGTTTTTCAGAATCTCCTCAATGGATTGACCTTCCAGTACTGTTCCCGCAATTGCTGCGTTAAGCTTGGTCGTGTATCCGTTATGATGTTTTGTATGGTGTATTTCCATCGTCCGCGCATCAATATGAGGCTCCAGGGCATCATAGGCATAGGACAAATTTGGTAATTCGAAAGCCATAATTTCTTTGTTTTTATTGATAAAGTTAGACTATCAAAGGTACATTTTTTTTGTGTCCTCGAGAAAGGAATTCACATGCTATAAACCCCTCAAGATTATGTAATTTGCAGATTAATAAATGCAGGTACCAAGCTTCCATATCTACCATTCTTCAGCCGGATCAGGAAAGACGTTCACCCTGGTGAAATCTTATTTGAAGATCGCATTGTCGCAACCTGGTAGAAAAGGGTTTAGAAAATTGTTAGCCATCACATTCACTAACAAAGCTGTGAATGAAATGAAGGAGCGAATCCTCAGATCGCTCGCCGATTTCAGCTCTGATGATATCCCTTCCAGAAGTACTGCACTCCTCCAAAGTCTCTGCCGGGAATTGCAATTAGGTGAAGAGGTGATAAAAGAACGTTCACGAATTTTATTAAAAGACATACTGCATAACTATGCCTTCTTTGATGTCTCTACTATTGATAAGTTCAATCACCGACTCATCAGGACTTTCAGCAAAGATCTGGGACTGGCTCATAATTTTGAAGTGACCCTTGATACAGATGCGCTTTTAGAAGAGGCTGTAGACAAGCTCCTTTCCAGAACCGGCACAGATAAGGGGCTAACAGATCTCTTATTGGATTTCGCCATTGAACAGGCAGAGGAAGATCGAAACTGGGATATTAGCAGAGACCTTCAAAATTTCGGTAAGTTCTTATTCAATGAAAATCACAAAGGATTTCTGTCAGATCTGATGGCCTTGCCAATAGAGAAATTCCACAAGATCAGAAAGCAATTAAAAATCGAAATAGTTCAGGCAAAACGAGAGGTCGTATCCATTTCAGATCGTGTATTTTCGTATTTAGCCGAACATGAATTAGATGATAGCCTGTTTAGTCGGAAAACCTTGCCCAACCATTTCAGGAAATTTTATGTCAGTCCATGGGATCTCAACAAACTTTACGGAAACCAATTGGAATCAAATTTGAATTCGGGCACGGTATTCAATTCCAAAATGACCCTGCCAAAAGAAGCTCACTTAGATTTTCTTTTAACACATTTTCTGAGGCAAAAACAAGCTGTCATCAAGTATGCCATGATCTCCAATGCCTACAGTAATTTTGTTCCGCTTACCCTTCTCGCATCTATAAATAAGGAGATCCAGGAAATAGAGCAAAAGAGGTCACTGCTGCCAATAGGCAAGTTCAATGAGTTGATCTCTGAACAAATCAGGGACCAACCAACGCCATATATCTATGAACGTATGGGAGAAATCTACAGGCATTATTTTATTGATGAATTTCAGGATACTTCTCAACTTCAATGGAAGAATTTGATTCCCCTTATTCAAGGCGCGCTAAGTGGTTTAGATGATTCAGGTCATGCTGGTTCCCTGGTATTGGTCGGGGATGTTAAACAAGCGATTTACAGATGGCGCGGAGGAAAAGCAGAGCAATTCCTGAATCTTATCAATCTTAGGCATAACCCTTTTCATGTCGAAATAAATAAAAGCGCATTAGTCAAAAATTATCGGAGTTCTGAAAAGATTATCGACTTCAATAATGATTTTTTTAAGTCGACCAGCCCCCTCTTGCAACAGAATGAATTCAGATCATTATTTGATGAAGAAGTAGTACAGGATGTAAACGACCGCAAAGGAGGATTGGTTTCCCTGAGATTTCTTGAAAAGGACGTCCCGGATCTGGAAGAGACATATACACAAAGTGTTCTTGCCATCCTGGGAGAGTGTGCCACCAAGGGGTATGGCTTGACGGAAATATGTATTCTGGTTCGAAAAAGAAAGGAGGCAACCATTTTAGCTAAGGCACTTACAAGTCTAGGTGTCCAGGTCATTTCTCCGGAATCCCTGTTATTGGCTTCAAGTCCAAAAGTTCAATTCCTGATACAGCTTTTATATTTCGTGATTTACCCGTCAGATCTTGCCACCGGCTTTGAACTACTTAATTACCTGGCACCACAAAACAAGGAAAAACATGAATTCATTCATGGGCATTTAAGAAATATCCCGGAATTGTTAATGAAGGAATACGACTTTGATCTAAATGTTCTTGAAGGTTTATCTGTTTATGAAGGCTGCACCTATGCCATCAAAAAATTTCACTTAGCCGATAAAGGGTCTGCTTATATCACCTTCTTATTAGATGAAGTTTTGTCTGTTGAGAAATCTAAGGGCGCAGGAATCGACATATTTTTGAAACATTGGGAGTCTAAAAAGGGCTCATTAGGAATTCCTTCCCCCGAAGGTCTGAATGCGTTAACCATTATGACGGTCCATAAGGCAAAAGGACTGGAGTTTCCTATTGTCATTTATCCCTTCGCAAATTCACGTATTTACGACGATGTTAAGCCCAAGATCTGGGCGCCTGTCAAGGATCAGGTATTTAAGCCGTTATCACATATCATGCTCAACAAGAATTCGAGTCTTGCATTTTACCCTGAAGAAATTCGACAAGCCTATGAAGAAGAGCAGTATCGACTCGAATTAGATTCCTTCAATGTACTCTACGTTGCCATGACAAGGGCGATCCATGGATTGTACGTAATAGCTAATAAGGAAATAACCAAAGACGGCAGGGCGTCTCAAAAAACATACAATGGCCTCTTCATTAACTACCTCATGCAAAATGGAGAATGGGATGACACCAATTTGCAATATGACTTTGGAAGCTTAATGCCCAATATAAATGTATCGCAACCCATTGCGGAGCAGGAAATTAATTTTACTTATTCGCAACACGAGCACGGGCCGAGGAACACTGTAGTTCGTTCCGATATGATCTGGGAAGCAGAGCAACAAAAAGCGATTGAACATGGGCGATGGGCACATCAATTATTGAGCGAAATATATACTGCTGTGGATATTGATCCTGCCATTAGAAAGCGGCTCGCAAGAGGAGAGCTGACAGAAGAGTCAAGTGATGCCATCCGAAATCTCCTGCGCAGCGTTGTAACTCATGAAAAGTTAGCCGAGTATTTTACGGAGGAGTATGTTAGTCGGAACGAACAAGACATTCTCACAAAAAACGGAATCATTTTTCGTCCGGATCGCATTGCGATCAAAGGAGATATGGCCACCATTATAGATTATAAAACCGGAAAAGAAAATCCGGAACACGAGAAACAGCTATATGTATACCAGGCCGTTTTGGAAGAAATGGGATATCAAATTCCTCATAAAATTTTACTGTACCTTGGAGATGAGATCAAGGTAAAATTCATTTAATATGTACGGAAAGATCAAAGATCATTTACAAAAAGAGCTGGAGGCCATTCAAGAGGCCGGGCTTTTTAAAGAAGAACGCATCATTATCTCGCCCCAAGGAGCCTCTATACGAGTTAGTACAGGAGAAGAGGTGCTTAACTTTTGTGCTAATAACTACCTGGGGCTGTCCTCGCATCCCGAAATCATACAAGCTGCAAAGGATACCATGGATTCTCACGGATTTGGAATGTCCTCTGTTCGCTTTATTTGCGGCACCCAGGATATACACAAAGACCTGGAGGCAAAGATTGCCTCCTTTTACGGAACAGAGGATACCATATTATATGCAGCTGCATTTGATGCAAACGGTGGCGTCTTTGAGCCCTTGTTTACAGCAGAAGACGCTATCATATCAGATAGTCTTAATCACGCTTCCATAATAGATGGTGTGCGCCTATGTAAGGCAAAGCGCTATCGCTATGCCAATGGAGATATGGCTGATCTCGAGATTCAATTAAAGCAGGCCGGGGAAGATAGAGCGCGTTTCAAAATAATTGTCACAGATGGGGTCTTCTCTATGGATGGCCTTTTAGCGCCGTTAGATGCTATCTGTGATCTTGCTGATCAATATGATGCGATGGTGATGGTAGACGAATGCCATGCAGCAGGCTTCATTGGTGCCACAGGTCGCGGCACCCTCGAAGCAAAAGGGGTTATGGATAGAGTGGACATTATTACTGGCACCCTGGGCAAGGCCCTTGGTGGCGCCATGGGCGGTTATACAACGGGGAAGAAAGAGATCATTGAGATGTTACGCCAACGTTCAAGGCCATATTTATTTTCAAATTCCCTGGCTCCGGCAATAGTTGGTGCATCAATAAAAGTATTTGAGATGCTCGAAGGGGATTCAGCCCTTAGGGATAGGCTTGCCGAAAACGCCTCCCGTTTTAAAGAAGGGATGAAAGCAGCCGGTTTTGACATCATAGACGGAGAGTCAGCCATTGTTCCTGTTATGTTATATGATGCCAAGCTAGCGCAGGAAATGGCCAGGCAATTACTGGAAAAAGGAATCTATGTGATCGGATTTTTCTTTCCCGTAGTTCCAAAGGAGAAAGCGCGAATCAGAGTACAACTTTCTGCTGCTCATACTCCTGAACAAATTGACAAAGCCATCGCTGCATTTATTGAAGTCGGAAAAGCATTAAACGTCGTTTAAGTGCCCGATTTTACCTATGAAATGCACTTAAAAAAATGAGTATATGATTTTGTTAATAATTCTTAACAACTTACATTTGCAGCTGATAAACACTTAAACTTAAAATTTTGAACATGAAACAGCTTAGCAGATTATTGGTTGTTGGCCTACTTATTTTAGGATATAACAACGTTCAAGCGCAGGATGACAATAATCCGTGGCAGGTTAGCTTTGGTGTAAACGCCATTGATGTTTGGCCTACCAATGATAGTTCTGCCGATTATCCCACAGGTACTCTCTTTGATGAGTACTTTAACGCTAACGATCACTGGAACATTGTACCATCTCTATCCTATGTTTCGGTAACAAGGTCTGTAGGCGATGGGTTCTCCGTAGGCGCTAGAGGTTCCCTCAATAGACTCAGCCAATTAGGTGATGTTACTGTTGATGACCTGTCGCATTACGCAGTAGACGGAATAATCAAATACAATTTACTTAACGGTAAGAAATTGCAACCTTTTGTTGAACTCGGCGGTGGATACACCTGGGTTGACGAAATTGGTGCAGGTACCTTTAATGGTGGCCTTGGATTAAACTTCTGGTTCTCTGATAACCTTGGTTTTTCAATTCAATCTTCTTACAAGCACGCATTCGAAGACTTCGGTATTCGTCATTTCCAACACCTTGCTGGTGTCTCTATCAAGTTTGGTGGAGCTGATACAGACGGTGATGGCATCTATGATAAGGACGATGCATGTCCGGAAGTTGCCGGTCTTGAAGCCTTCAACGGATGTCCAGATTCTGACGGTGATGGTATCGAAGATGCCAAGGACGATTGTCCAAATGCCGCTGGATCCAAAGAAATGAATGGATGCCCAGATACAGATGGTGATGGTGTTGCTGATAAAGACGACGCTTGTGCTAATGTAGCCGGACTTGCTGCTCTTGCCGGATGCCCAGATGCAGATGGTGATGGTATTGCTGACGGTGACGATCAATGTCCTAATGAAGCTGGACCTGCAGATAACAATGGTTGCCCATGGCCTGATAGTGATGGCGACGGTGTCTTAGACAAAGACGATCAATGTCCTGCAGTTGCTGGTACAGTTGCCAATAATGGATGTCCTGAAGTAACTGAGGAAGTTCAGAAGCAATTGAATGACTATGCAAGAACTATCTTATTCGATACTGGTAAATCTAGCATCAAAGCAGAATCTACTTCTGTAATGGTTGATATCATTCAGATCCTGAATGAGTATCCTAATGCACGATTTACTGTAGAAGGTCACACAGACAGTGTAGGTAGTGGTTCCTTGAACCAGAAACTTTCTGAGTCAAGAGCAAATGCAGTTCGTGACTTCTTAATCGACAAAGGTATTGGTGCAGCCAGATTAGTTGCTGCCGGTTACGGTGAAGACAGACCGATCGCTAATAACAATACTAGAAGCGGTAGATCTCAAAACAGACGAGTTGAAATTAACCTTATCAAATAAGATTAATTCACTTAATAATAAAAAAGCTCCGCAAATGCGGAGCTTTTTTTATTTTTAGAAATGCGTCGATTTTTAGAAGAGGTACTGGAAGATTTACATAAGATCCATAACTCCTTTGAAGATCTAATTTTTATCTTACCTAACAAGCGCGCTGGAACCTTTTTACTTAATGCCCTGTCCGGTACAGCCGGCAAAACTACATTCGCGCCAAAGATTCATAGTATAGAATCATTTGTTCAGGAAGTGGCCGGACTTGATTATGCCCAGCCAACTTCTCAGCTTTTTGAACTGTACAACACCTATAGGGAACTAAACCCTTTTAAGGCAGAATCGTTTGTAGATTTTAATCAATGGGCATCGCCGCTACTGCAGGATTTCAATGAGCTCGATAGGTATTTAGTGGATGTGCACAAACTATTCGATCATCTTGCTGCCATACATGAGATCAATCAATGGAACTTGCAAGGGGAGCCTACACCTATGATATCTGATTACTTGAGATTCTGGAAGGATCTGGGGGCCCTATATAGCGCCTATACTGCCTCATTACAAAGACAAGGTCTGGGATATCCTGGTATGGTTTTTCGAAAAGCAGCAGAATCAATAGACGCCTATTTGTCCACACAAGATCCCCTTACATATGTTTTCGTTGGCTTTAATGCCCTTACTAAAGCAGAATCCACAATCATTCAACGGATCTTAGATCAAACAGAGAGTGAGATCTACTGGGATCTGGATACCGTATTTGTGAAGGACACAGAACACGATGCCTCATATTTTATCAGAAGTTATCTCCATGAATGGGATTATTTTTCAAAGAATACACCAAAAGGAATTACGGCTCATTATGCCAATTCGAAGACTATACGCGCAATAGGGATCCCCAGGAATGTTTCACAGGTTCAGTACGTCGCCCAGCTACTCTCTACTCTTAATGCAGAAGCTGGAAATGTCTTAAATGACACTGCTGTTATTCTCAATGATGAGTCCCTACTCAATCCTTTATTGCATTCCCTCCCCTCCGAAATACCGGAGGCTAACATTACTATGGGATATCCTCTGGAGAAGACAGCTTTGGCGGGATTTTTCTCATTGATCATACAGTGCTATGAAGATCAGGATTCGCAAGGATGGTATGCTAAACATATTCTGTCAATGTTTGCGCATCCATTTTTTAAACGAGTCCTTGGGAATGAGGGAGAGGCAGTTATCTCGAAGCTACGTACATCTATTTTTAATGAGAATCCGGCATATGTAACTCCTGGGCATTTACGATCCGACTTAGACAAAGGAAAACTACTGCAGCTATTCTACCCTACAAAACCCACTGATGCAAAAAATGCCACACGAAATATTAAACAGATCATCAGTAGATTAAAAGAGCATATGATCCAGCATGACAATCGTGTTGGATTGCAATTGTTATTTGGTTTTCATCAGATCTTTAACCAAATAGCAGAATTTACAGTACAATATGACTTTATTGATGATATCCCTGCATTGCGCAAGCTCTTTGAGAATGTGCTTCAGATGCAACAGGTAGATATGCGCGGAGAACCCCTACAAGGACTTCAGATAATGGGAATGCTGGAGAGCAGGCTATTGGACTATAAAACGATCATCATGACCTCCGTCAATGAAGGTATCATCCCAACGGGTAAAACGCATTCATCTTTGATCCCTTTTGATGTCAAAAAGCAATTTGGTATCCCCACATATAAAGAAAAGGACGCGATATATACGTATCATTTCTATCGCTTATTGCAGCGTGCAGAAAAAGTTTACTTGCTGTATGATACTGAACCAGATGCCCTGGCTGGTGGTGAAAAAAGCAGGTTGATCATGCAATTGGAAACTGATCCCTTGCAAAAAGAGAATATCAACTCAAGCATAGCCATCCCGGCATATGATGGCCTAGTAAGCGAAATAAGACAGGTAATTAAATCGCCAGCACTCCTCGAGGCGCTGAAAGCTAAGGCACTTAAAGGCTTTAGTCCTACCTTGCTGAGCGCCTTTATTGAAAACCCCTTTCTTTTTTATACGCGCGGCATTCTAGACATTCAGGACGATCCTATTTATGAAGAAACAATTGGCCCGTTGACAATAGGCACAATTGTCCATGATTCTCTGGAAATTTTATATCGCCCATTGCTGAATAAAACCTTGAACTCTGAATTATTGGAAAGTAGATATGAGAAAATCCATTCAATTGTCCAGGAACAGTTCCAAAAACAATTCCCCGCCGGAAATTTTTCAAGAGGAAAAAATTTTCTTGCCTTTGAAGTGATCATAAGATACCTTGAGCGACTCATCAAAAGTGAAATAGAATTTTGCAAAGGGCACAATGTTGTGATCCTGGGATTGGAAGAAAAACTACAGGCCGTCATTAAAGACGAATCTTTTCCTGCTGCTCATGTGATATTGAAAGGGACTGCAGACAGAATTGATACGGTAGATGGTGTAATGAGGGTCCTGGATTATAAAACCGGAGTTGTAAATCCCACAGATCTTCAAATATCCGAATGGCAAGATCTGATTCTGGAGCCCAAATTTCAGAAAGCATTTCAATTAATGTGCTATGCTTTGATGGCACATGAACAAAAGGGTATAACAGAATTTAAGACAGGGATCATCTCATTTAAAAAACTTAACCAGGGCGTCCAATTATTCGGTTTTAAAGAGAATAGACAGCTATGCACTAACATTACACCCATAGAACTTCAAGCGTTTAAAGAACAGCTTATTGCCTTGTTTAAAATGATCTTAGATCCTGAAATAGAATTTGAGCACAGCAATAAAGTTCGCTTATTTTAGATCCGGCCGAGTTGGTCTTACTTCAATTTTGCTTGGTAATGTCCTATGGGGCATTCTTAAAAGGTCTACGACGATTTGGCCAATGTCTTCGGCTTGTATTTTCCAATCATCTTTTGAAGACGGGATATTTCCTCTGAAATGAGTTGCTACAGATCCCGGCATTATACAACTAACTTTAATATTATGTGGTCTTAAATCAAGCATGGCTGCCTGTGTAAAACCTACCAGTCCAAATTTCGTAGCGTTATACCCAGCGCCTTGAGCAAAGAAATTTACCCCTGCCAAGCTGGCAATGGTTAGATAATAGCCTTCTGATCTTTTTAGGGATTCTACACCCGCCTTCAACGTATTGAAGGCTCCGGTCAGATTTGTTTCAATCATCTCATTCCATTGCTCTTGCGACATTGTATCAATCGGTGAAAAATAACCTACCCCTGCGTTGGCAATTAGGACATCAATGTTACCCCATTGGGAAGTAATTGCTTCGATTGCCCGAGTTTCACTTAATATGTCTGACACATCTGAAACAACTCCCATTACGTTATCGGATTCGCCAAGTTGTTCCAAGGCAAGGTCTATATTCTGTTGCTTTCTGCCACTAATAGCAACCTTCATCCCCGTACTAAGCAAGGCCTTAGCAATGCCTAAACCAATACCTTTAGTACCACCAGTTATATAAGCTACTTTGTTGTTCAGATTTTTCATAGGATATATTTAAATGAAATAATAAACCCTCCATTACAAATGCTTTGGAGGGTTTTGTGGAGAATACCGGAGTCGAACCGGTGACCTCTTGCATGCCATGCAAGCGCTCTAGCCAGCTGAGCTAATCCCCCGTGAGACTGGGCAAAGGAATAACATTTTGAGAAAGTATCAAAATGTCAACTTTCTTGTCAATCTTTCTTTACACTTAATACCAAAACAGGAATTCTTGCTGCAAATTCTGATTTGGGTATTGTGTTCTTTTCCCAGAGTGTATTAAAAAATCCTCTTTTCCGTCTAAAAACAGCCAACAAGTCTGGTTGCTTCGATTGAAAGTGCTCCAACACCCCTTGATAGGTAGTCGCATTTTCGGAAAATGTGATCTGAGAACTCAGGTCCATCAAAGCCGGATGAATCGATAGATCTTCTTCTGTATAGCCCGGAGTTTTCACAAACAATAAGTTAGTCGTGGCCTTAAAAGCCTCTTGTATAGCAAACAATGGTTGAAGAATTCTCCTCTTTTTTAAGACGCCTGACTTAAACCCGACTAAAATATTCTTGAAGGGTGCAAAAGAGCCGTCTCTGGGTATGATCAAGGTTGGAACATCTGTCCTTTTAACAATTCGGCCTGTAGTTTGTCCGAGGTAAAGCCCTTCACGAATGTCATTGCTCCTAGCAGCAATTATGATTAGATCGATCTCCAGTTCTGAGGAAACTTTTTTTATCCCATCTACCAGGTCCCCTTTATAAGTGGCAATGCTGACTTTAACTTGTTTCGTGTCTACCTCACTTATCAGGTCTATTAATCGCTGCTTACTTGATGCTGCTACTTTATCCGTAACGTTTGCCAAATTTCCTGCACCTGCACTGGCAGAAAATACTTCCATGGCGAATACTTCTGCTCCAAATGCAGATGCAAAATCCACGGCATACTGCAAGGTGTCTTTTCCAGCTGCTGAGGTACCTATCGGAACCAATATTTTATTCATGGTCGTTTTAATTTAAACTCTAAATTTATGGCCCTAATATGGGTCCATGATCAGAAGTGCAAAGATACTTGAAATCCCTGAGATTTTATTACTTACACAAGCGTGTGCCCTTGATATGATCAGTCGGGATATCTTTCAGTGGAATGAACATTATCCATCTGCAGAAGTGTTTAGGGAGGATATTAAAAAAGGTCGACTATATGTCCTGGAGCAAGATTCAAAGATCATTGGTATTATTGCCCTATGCACTGAAATTGACGAGGAATATAAAATGGTTGAATGGCTGACCGATCATGATCACAACCTATACGTGCACCGCCTGGCAGTGCACCCTGATTATCAGGGTAAAGGGAATGCCCGCAAGCTTATGGATTTTGCTGAAAAGCATGCAAGAGATCACCATTATACCTCTATTAGACTGGATACATTTTCTCAAAACAAACGCAATCAACGCTTTTATGAAGAAAGAGGGTATACCAGGCTAGGCGATGTATATTTTCCAAAACAAAGCCCAGATCCCTTTCATTGTTACGAACTTTGTTTATAATCATATCAACTGCCAAAAACAGAAGTTACATATAGATCCATCAACCGTTTGGCCATCCCGGCCACCATTGCAGGTATTGCAGAACCAATCCTTTCCATAACCGATACAGCTATTGTTGGAAATATCCCCGTAGATGGTGTTGAAGCTTTGGCTGCAGTAGGCATCGTTGGGGCATTTTTATCAATGCTTATTTGGATCTTAGGTCAAACCAGGAGTGCCATTTCCGCTATAATTAGTCAGTATTTGGGAGCTGGTAAATTGGAAGAAGTAAAATCCCTTCCTGCTCAAGCCATCATTTTAAATGTAGCTCTTAGTATTCTTATCCTTATATCTACCATATTCTTGGTCGAAGAAATATTCTGGTTAATGAATGCCCGCGGAAAGATCCTGGAATTCTGTGTTTCGTATTATTCAATTCGCGTTTGGGGGTTTCCGCTTACGCTATTTGTGTTTGCCGTAATGGGGATTTTTCGGGGTTTACAAAATACAGTCTGGCCTATGGTTATAGCCGTAACCGGGGCCGTTTTGAATATTATTTTGGATTTTATCCTGGTCTATGGAATAGATGGATATCTGGAGCCCTTATATCTGGAAGGAGCAGCCTGGGCAAGCCTGATAGCGCAAGGTGTAATGGCAGTCATGGCCCTTGTATTACTCGTCAAAAAAACACAAATATCCCTTATCCCTCATAGAAAGCTTAATAAAGAAATGCGGCGACTTATTGGTATGAGTCTGAATCTTTTTCTTCGAACTGTAGCCTTAAATGTCACTCTTATCCTTGCTGTCAGGGAGGCGGCAAGTATTGGGGAAGCAAGCATTGGCGCACATACCATTGCCATAAATTTGTGGTTATTAGCTGCCTTCTTTATTGATGGATATGGTGCGGCCGGTAATATTCTGGGAGGGAAACTTTTGGGGGCAAAGTCATATGACGGTCTTTGGAAATTGGCAAAACAAATTGTGCTGTATGGCAGTGGCGTAGGGCTGGTGTTAATCACTGTTGGGGTTATTTTTTATGAACCTTTGGGAAAGATCTTTACTTCAGATCCTTATGTGCTAACTGCGTTCTATTCCATATTCGTCATTGTAATACTAGGGATGCCAATTAATTCTGTGGCCTTTACACTTGATGGCTTATTTAAAGGCCTTGGTGAAATGAAATTCCTGCGCAATGTGCTACTATCTGCAACTTTCTTAGTTTTTATTCCCCTTCTATACTGCTCACAGTATTTTGGATGGGGCCTTTATGGGATTTGGATTGCAATCACGGCCTGGATGGCTGTGAGGGCCGGTATGTTGGTCTACAAGTTCCGGCAAAAATTTCGTCCCCTATTACAAAAAAGCTACCTTTAATCTTATAGCATATACATGGGAACTACACGAGAAAATGGAAGTTTATATGTAAAAACTGAGGGCGGTGTCGCCACAATCGAATTTGGCCATCCGGCAGGTAATTCTTTTGTGTCTGAAATGTTGGAGCGCTTGGCCAGAGCTATTAATACGCTTTCATCAAATTCCAATGTCAAAGTAATAATATTACGGTCGGAGGGAGACCGGGCTTTTTGTGGCGGAGCCTCATTAGCAGAGCTATCCCAAATACAAACTGCAGAAGAAGGGAAACACTTCTTTGGTGGTTTTGCACATGTCCTCAATGCGATGAGGCGTTGTTCTAAGATCATCATTGGCAGGGTACAGGGAAAAGCCGTTGGAGGAGGCGTTGGCTTAATATCAGCCTGTGATTATGTTTTTGCTGCAGAAGATGCCTCTGTCAAACTTTCCGAATTAGCTATCTGCCTAGCCCCCTTAGTCATTGAGCCCGCTGTTCGCCGTAGAATAGGAATTGCCGGATTCTCAGAATTAACACTGAGCCCGCATGAATGGCGAAATGCCTATTGGGCCCGTGATAAGGGCCTCTTCACCAAGGTATTTGATAAAGTAGTTGATATGGACAAGGAGCTAGACCTTTATACTTCTAAGCTGACGACTTACAATGCTGAAGCCTTGCAGAATGTAAAACGCGTCCTTTGGCAAAACACAGATCATTGGGAAGATCTTATGGAAGAACGGGCTGCTATGTCGGGCCGTTTAGCACTAATGCAAGAAACAAAAGAACGCTTATCTAAACTATTAAATTGATCGATGAGAAGGCATGATCTTGACTGGCTGCGTGTCCTTGTATTTGCCTTGCTCATTTTATATCATGTTGGGATGTTCTTTGTTCCATGGGGCTGGCATATCAAAAACAATGTCATTTATTCCTGGTTAGTCTATCCCATGCTCTTTTTGAACCAATGGCGACTTCCTATTCTCTTTGTTATCTCCGGCATGGGAACGTATTATGCGCTGGGAAAAAGAACGGGTAAACAGTTTATTTGGGAGCGGGTCAAAAGGCTTTTCATTCCCTTAGTCATTGGAATGCTCCTCATAGTTCCTCCACAAATTTATATTGAACGTCTGGCCGAAGGACAACTTCAAGGCAATTACCTCCAATTCTGGCCTTCTGAAGCTTTTGTTGGTATTTATCCAGAAGGAAATTTAAGCTGGCATCACCTTTGGTTTTTGCCTTACTTGCTTGTTTTTTCTATCATATTAGCCCCAATCTTTCTACGACTGCGAAATAATGAAAACACAGGACTTATCACCTGGGTCAACAAAAAATTCAATTCTCCATGGGGTCTATTTATCTTTTTAGTTCCACTATATATCCTGGAAGCACTAATGGAGCCTTTCTTTCCCATTACACATGCCCTGGTGGGCGATTGGTTTGCACTGGTTAATTATGGGTTTATGTTCTTTTTTGGTTTTCTTCTGATCTCTGCTCAGGATAAATTTTGGCATCAGGTAAAAACCTACCGTCGTACATTCCTGTATTTGGGAATTATCAGTTTTACAGCATTCCTTGCTCTAATATTATTATTTGAAGATACTATTTATGTCCACTTTTCAGAGGCATTCCTTAAGGTCACAAACCTCTGGCTTTGGATATTGATCTGCTTTGGCTACGCTGCCACTTATCTTAACAAGCCGAGTAAAATCCTCTCATATGCGAATGAAAGCGTGTATCCCTTTTACATCTTACACCAAACAGTAACAATTGTAATTGCGTATTATTTGATCGACTTACCCTGGGGGTTATTTACAAAAGCTACCATATTACTAGTAGGAACATTTGGGATTTCCTGGATACTATATGAATTTCTGATCCGTCGTTGGAGCTGGATCAGGCCTTTATTTGGATTAAAAGTAAAATCCAGGCGATAGGACGGTGAAATATTAATGAACCTTCTCCCTCCCAATTTTTCTACCTTTGCTTCAACACAAAAAAGGGTATGATACGGGTTACCAAACAATTTACATTTGAGACAGGGCATGCTTTATATGGCTATGACGGTAAATGTAAAAATATACATGGGCATAGTTATAAATTGTCTGTTACGGTTATTGGTCGCCCAATTTCGGATAAGAACCATACAAAATATGGGATGGTCATAGATTTTGGAGACCTGAAAAAAATTGTGAAAGAAGAAGTGGTAGACCCTTTTGATCATGCCACTGTATTTGATAAGAATACCCCGCATGTCGATCTGGCAAACACCCTCAAAGCACAGGGTCATAAAGTCATTTTGGCAAATTACCAGCCAACTTGTGAAAATATGGTGAATGACTTTGCAGGCCTGATTATGAAAAGGTTGCCAGAAGGTGTTCGTTTGTTTTCATTAAAGTTAAGAGAGACAGAAACTGCATTTGCCGAATGGTATGCAAGTGATAATGAATAGTTATCTAATTAAAATTTAGTTCTGGCGGCGCCAGGCTAGATCCAACCTATGACGACCCTTACAATACCCGCCGGTAAAAAGATATACTTCTCAAGTGACAATCATCTTGGTGCCCCCAGCAGGCATGCCAGTGCTGAGCGGGAAAAGAAATTCGTCCGTTGGCTTGACACAATAAAACAAGATGCAGTCGCTATTTTCCTGTTAGGGGATCTATTTGATTTTTGGTTTGAATACAAACATGTTGTTCCCAAGGGATATACACGAACCCTCGGGAAATTAGCTGAGCTAACGGATCAAGGGATTCCTGTTTTCTTTTTTGTAGGTAATCATGACCTATGGATGAATGGATATTTCGAAGAAGAACTTAACATTAATGTCTTCCATAATCCGAAAGAATTTACCCTAAACGACAAACTATTTCTTATTGGTCATGGAGATGGTTTGGGACCTGGTGATAAGGGGTATAAACGCATGAAGAAAGTATTCACTAATCCAGTGGCAAAATGGCTTTTTCGCTGGCTTCATCCAGATCTTGGAATGAAAATCGGACATTTTTTTTCAGTCAAAAATAAATTAATATCAGGAAAAGAAGACCTGAATTACAAAGGTCCTGATCAGGAATGGCTCGTACAATATGCGAAGGGAAAATTGGAAGAATCGCATTACGATTACTTTATCTTTGGACACCGTCACCTGCCCCTCGAAATTGAACTAAAGGGTGCTTCAAAGTATATTAACCTCGGGGATTGGATTCAGCATTATACCTTTGGTGAATTCGACGGACAGCAAGTACAGCTAAAGAAGTTCTAATTCTCTGCCCGAATATCTTTTACCTTTAGTTGCAGATCAACTCTTCCATTCCATTCATTCTCTTCTACCGAAACAACAGCACTAAATGGAGAATTATGTTTTACCAATTCCAATTTACTGCCTAGATTAAATCCGATAGCATTAATTGCATTGGAGCCGGGTTGGTAGATGGTCATTTTAAGGTGTTTGTCATCCTCCCCTACACCACGGGCATAACCGGTATCGTACAAGTCACTCACCATAAAAGAAGGCGCATTGTTCCCGGGACCAAATGGTTGAAATTGTTTGATGATTCTATAGAATTTTGGCGAAATCCTATCCATCGTCATACGCGTATCCACCTGAATATCAGGTATCAAAAGCTGTGGATCGATCTGCTCCGATACTACTTCTTCAAATTTTGCCTTGAACCCCTCAAATTGCTCAGGGAGCATGGTAAGACCTGCCGCATATTTGTGCCCCCCAAATTGTTCGATATATTCCGAACATTGAGACAGGGCATCATAGACATCAAATCCTTTAACAGATCGTGCTGAGGCAGCCAACTTATCTCCAGAGCGGGTAAAAATGAGTGTGGGCCTGTAATACGTTTCCATAACCCTTGAAGCGACAATACCAAGAACCCCTTTATGCCAGGAGTCGTCTAAAGCAACCGTAGTCATTCTTTCCTCTTCCCCCTTTTCACGAATATATTCGAGAACTTCTTCTGTGGTTTTCTTATCAAGGCCTTTTCGCTCCTCGTTAAAGGAATTTATTTCAGTTGCCAGGACTTCTGCTTTGGTCAGATCATTTTCCAGCAATAGATCTACTGCATACAACCCATGCTTCATACGTCCGGCTGCGTTTATCCTTGGCGCTACAATAAATACCAGGTCTGAAACACTGATCTTTCCGTTTTTTTTAGCAGTTTTCAACATCGCTTGAATACCTGCTCTGGGATTAGAATTGACCCTCTTTAACCCCTGGGCGCATAGCACGCGGTTTTCTCCTGTTAAAGGCACAATATCTGCTGCGATAGCGGTCGCCACCAAATCCAAATAAGGAAGAAGTGCCTCTTCACCTTCCTCATTAACCTGTGACAAGGCCTGAATCAGCTTAAACCCAACTCCGCAGCCACATAATTCGTCATAGGGATAGGAACAATCCTGACGTTTGGGGTCTAATACTGCATGTGCCAAAGGTAATTTCTTTCCCGGCCTGTGGTGATCACAAATAATGAAATCAATATTCTTTTTCGAGGCATATGCGATCTTGTCAAGGGCTTTAATGCCGCAATCCAGGGCAATAATGAGACTTATTCCATTGTCATCTGCGTAATCGATACCTGCATAAGAAATGACATATACTTAGCCATATCTGTCCGGAATATAGGTTGCCACGTTTGGATACTTGCTTCTTAAATAAGATGTCATTAAGGCCACAGCAGTTGTCCCGTCTACGTCATAGTCCCCGTAAACCAGAATGTTCTCATTAGAAGCTATGGCGCGCTGAATCCTGGCAACAGCCTTATCCATATCTTTCATAAGGAAAGGGTCGTGTAGCTGCGAAAGATCAGGTCTGAAAAATAGTTTAGCCTGTTCAAACGTTTGGATCCCTCGCTGAACTAATAAGGTGGCAACCAACGGGTCTACTTGAATATCGGTAGCCAGCTGGTTAATAAGAGCTGGGTCGGGAATTGGTTTTAATGTCCAACGCTTCGCTTTCTTCATGCTTCTAATAATAGGAGTGTCCTCTGAATTTCCCATTCACTCATTATTGTTAAGACGTGTGGTGAAAAAATGAAGCTATTTTTACATCTGCAAATTTTTTGAACATTTCAGAAACTCCGCAGTATTTCTCAAAGGAAAGATCTATGGCCTTTTGCAATTTCTTTTCATTTAAGTTATCACCGTAGAAATGGTACTCCATGGTGACTTTTTCATAGGTTTGCGGATGTGCATCAGACAGTTCGCCTACGACCTCTATGGTAAAATCATCAACGTCCAATTTCATTTTTTTCATCAATGAAGCCACATCCAATCCGGTACACCCGGCCATTGAACTCAACATAAGTGCCTTGGGGCGATAGCCGGAATTTTCACCCCCGTCATCTTCGGCTGTATCTATTCGAACAATACGACCTGATGGGTTTGTGCTTTCAAAAGCCATTTTGCCCATCCACTTGGTCGTTACATGATTTGTTTTGCCCATTCTTTTTTGTTTCTTGTGAATGCTAAAAATACAATAAATAGATCCTACAATGCCACTTGTAAATCCGCTTGACCCTACCCACGACCAAGACACACGTGAACTCGCTGCATTCTTCAATGAAACACTCGGATTTTGTCCCAATTCTGTCTTGACCATGCAGCACAGGCCTGCAATTTCTAAAGCGTTTATTAATCTAAATAAGGCCGTTATGGCCAATGAAGGTCGGGTAAGCTCTGCGCTCAAACGCATGATCGCCTGGGTAAGTAGCAATGCAACAGGCTGCAGATATTGTCAAGCTCATGCCATACGGGCAGCAGAACGTTACGGGGCGGAGCAGGAAAAGTTGGATAATATTTGGGAATATCGGACGCATCCGGCATTTTCAGAAGCAGAAAGGGCGGCTTTAGATTTTTCATTGGCAGCTACGCAAATTCCTAATGCAGTAGACGAGACTATTAAAGAACGATTATATCAGCATTGGAATGAGGGTGAGATTGTAGAAATGTTGGGAGTTATTTCTTTATTTGGTTATCTGAATCGCTGGAACGATTCAATGGGGACATCTATTGAAGATGGGGCCGTGGAAAGCGGGGAAAAATACCTGGCAAAAAATGGATGGGAAACGGGCAAGCACAGATAGCTGTAAGCGCATTCTAATTTTTACTTCCCGCTACCACTAATACGAATTCTCCTTTAGGCGCATGTTCTTCAAAATGCTGTGCCAATTCCCCCAAACTCCCACGAATAGTTTCTTCATGGAGTTTGCTGATCTCTCGAGAAATACTTGCTTGCCGGTTTTCCCCAAACGCCTCTATAAATTGGAGTAGTGTTTTCAATATTCGATGCGGGGATTCGTAAAAGATCATCGTTCTATTTTCCTCAGCTAATTCCTTGATCCGGGTTTGTCTGCCTTTTTTAACAGGCAGAAAACCTTCAAAACAAAAGCGATCAGAGGGAAGGCCGCTATTTACCAGAGCCGGTACAAAGGCTGTAGCGCCCGGAAGACATTCTACCTCAATCCCATTCTTCAGGCATTCCCGGGAAAGTAAAAATCCAGGATCGGAGATTCCCGGCGTGCCAGCATCTGAGATCAAGGCAATGTGCATTCCCTGAGATAGTTGCGCAACCCAGGAATCGAGTGACTTATGCTCGTTAAACATGTGATAGGAACGCGTAGGGGTAGTAATTTGGAAATGTTTTAAAAGGACTCCACTGGTTCGCGTATCTTCTGCAAGAATTAGGTCTACCCCTTTCAGGACTTCTATAGCCCTAAAGGTCATATCATTTAAATTTCCAATAGGCGTGGGAACGAGAAATAATTTGCCTTTCGACATGCTTAGGCAAATCGTCTGGTGATCAATTCAATAAAGCGGGTTTCAAATTCTTCTTTTCCACTCCAGTCGTACTCCGGTTTTATCATATTATCAATAAAAGCTAGGGATCGCTCTTCTGAATCAATCGTATTTAGTTGAGAAATAACCCGGGTAAAATTGTCGGCATCATCCCCAAATAAGTGTTTAACAAATGCGTGTCGATCATTCAATCCAACTTTTATCTCATTTGGAGTGAAGGCATCATTTACCGATTTTTTATTCGATGTGTCCGTTGCTTCCGGTGTAACTTCATCTTTATCTGATTTGATAACTTCCGGTTTGGCGATAAAATCTGAAAATATTTTTTCAACTTCTGCACTGGATGGCATTTCGGCAACCATTCCCTTGATCGTGTCAATACCAGGCGTGATAATATCTTCAGCATGCGGATTAGATTCCGGGACGCCAGTATTACCTTCCATTACAGCATTGGCCATTTTTTCAAATTTTGACGCAATACCATTTTTGGTCACATCTATTTCTATATCGTTTAGCTTATCCTCAATGAATTTTAGAACTGCCAGTTTCTCATACAGGCTTTTTGCAGCCTCATAAATCTGAGGTATATCTGTCGCCTCATCCGATGCCAAGATTTGCGAACATAGTCTTGCAAGTTCTTCCTTTAATTTCTGTTTCATGCTTTTTTATATTCCCCCCGATAAAGGAGTATTTTTTTAATACTTTTATACGTCGTATATATGGATAACGCGGCCTTCATCAATTTCGTTTAAAAGTACAAAATGTTTCTCGAAAACACAGTTAATCACAAAGAGCAATTCGGTTGGATCGAAGTCATCTGTGGCTCCATGTTTTCGGGAAAAACAGAAGAATTGATCCGCCGATTAAAACGTGCGCAAATAGCGCGCCAAAAAGTAGAAATATTTAAACCGATCGTTGATACGCGCTATCATGATGAAAAAGTGATTTCACATGACGACAATGAAATTAGATCCACCCCAGTTCCGGCTGCCGCCAATATTAGACTCCTTGCAGACGACTGTGATGTGGTAGGAATTGATGAAGCACAATTCTTTGACGACGAGATCGTATCTGTTTGTAATGACTTGGCCAATCAAGGAATTCGCGTAGTAGTAGCTGGTTTGGATATGGATTTTAAGGGCAATCCATTTGGTCCAATGCCTGCTCTTATGGCAACTGCGGAGTATGTCACCAAGGTGCATGCTATCTGCACAAGAACAGGAAATTTAGCAAATTACAGTTTTAGAAAAGCCCAAAATGACAAGCTGGTGTTTTTGGGAGAAACTCAGGAATATGAACCATTGAGCCGGGCTGCTTTCTACAAAGCCATGCTTAAAGAGAAGATCAACGTCATGCGTGTTCAGGCTGAAGAAGTCATACCTTTAAAAAAGGATGCCAATGCATAAGGCCAGTCAATCGGTTCTCGAGATCAATTTAGATGCCTTACAGCATAACTACCATTACTTCAAAAATCGACTTAATCCGGAAACAAAATTCCTTGCAGTAGTTAAGGCCTATGGCTATGGTAGCCATGCCCAGGAAATCGCAAATGCATTGCAGCAGTTGGGCGCTGATTATCTGGCTGTGGCCTATGTA
>JAOTYW010000012.1 GCA_029861705.1 Flavobacteriaceae bacterium | reverse complement strand
TTTGAAGAATATAATCCGGAGTCGACCCTTATTGTCCCGGGAAAGGAAATACACAAAGCCAAATTCCCCTTTATTGATATCCATAGTCATCAATTCCGAATGCCGGAAATGGATCTGAGCACACTGATCTCCGATATGGACAAGATCAACATGGCTGTCATGGTTAATTTAAGTGGGCGTTCCGGGGAAAATCTAAAAAATGCATTAGCCAATGTAAATGCTAATTATCCAAACAGATTTGTTGTTTTCGCCAATGTAAATTTTGAGGGAGTCGGAGGCGCTGATTGGAGTGAGAATGCTGTGAATCAGTTGAGAGAAGATGTTGCCAACGGTGCACGTGGGCTGAAAATTTATAAAAGCCTTGGCCTGAGAAATAAAGATATAGAAGGGAATCGAATTGCGATTGATGATCTAAGATTAGACCCAATTTGGAAGCTATGCGGGGAATTGGGAATTCCTGTGATCATCCATTCAGCAGATCCAAAATCTTTTTGGGATCCAATGGACAGCAAGAATGAACGCTGGCTGGAATTAAAGACCCGTCCGCGGCGTAAAAGAACCGCAACGGACCCGGCCTCCTGGGAGCAGATCATTCAGGAACAACACAATATGTTCAAAAAACATCCCAATACAATTTTTATTAATGCCCATATGGGATGGTATGCCAACAATCTTGGGAAACTTGGGGAATTGATGGATGAGATGCCCAATATGTATGTCGGTATTGGCGCTGTCATTGCCGAACTTGGCAGGCAACCTAGAAACGCCCGTAAATTTTTCGGTAAATATCAGGATCGTATTCTTTTCGGAAAGGACAGTTGGAAACCTGAAGAATTCCCTACCTATTTCAGGGTTTTGGAATCAGATGATGAATACTTCCCTTATTATAAGAAGTACCACGCATTTTGGTCTATGTACGGACTCAACCTGCCAGATGACATCTTAAAGAAGGTGTATTATGAGAATGCCATGAAATTACTTCCCGGTCTCGACACCGAATTGTTTGAAATTACGGAATAAGGCTATGGGTTTCTAATAGATGATCTTGGCGGAGATTGCCAGAGTACATTTACGATCATCCATTTTTCCTCTATTTTCATGAGTGAAATGTAGTCAATACCCCAAATGGCATTCACCTTAGCAATTGCTGTTTTGTCTGAAACCTCAAAGACTTGTACGCCTTTTGGTGTGCTTTCATCAGCTCTCGAACCATCGTCATTCCAACGTTTGGCTAGAGTTATCAGGTCGCCAAAAGGCATTTCTAATTGCTCAGAGTACATCTCTTTTTCTTTATCCCAATAAAAACCTGTTTTACGAAGGCTTTTGTGGACACTCCTGTAGGCCAGGGTAGTATCTGCCTTATAGAAGGCATGGATATAGTCGAAACAGGCTTCTTCAACGGCAGTTACTTCTTCTGTTGGATCTTGTGCGAGGAGACTGCCCCATGCGAATACGCAAATGAGCAAGAGGATGGGTGATTTCATTGTTGTGATTTTGTTTACTCTGTCTATAAAAATACGGAATTAATTTACCACATCGCGTTAAATGTTACTCACCTTTTTAGTACCTTCTCCTGAAAATCAACACCTATGAAACATCTATCCATTTTCCTGCTAGGGTTCATCGCAATTGCGATAATGCCGCTCCCGCTTACAGCCCAGGAAGATATATTTGAAAAGCTCGATAAGATGGCAGTCTATGAAGAAAAGATCATGATGCCTATGCGTGATGGTATTCGACTGGCTACGGATATATATCGACCCAAAACTGAAGCAAAAGTGCCCATTATTTTTTCCAGGACTCCGTATAATTTCAATTCCTGGGGCGATGGTGAAAAAAGGACGCGGACTGCTGAAAGGGCATATCAAGCCGTAAAAAGAGGTTATGCCTATGTTGTACAAAATGAAAGGGGTCGTTATTACTCAGAAGGGGAATGGGATATCCTGGGCACGCCATTAACCGATGGCTATGATGCCTTTAGCTGGATGGCAGACCAAAGCTGGTCTAATGGGAAGATCGGGACGTTGGGATGTTCTTCTACAGCAGAATGGCAAATGGCCGTTGCCGCGCTAGATCACCCCTCGCATGCCGCGATGGTACCGCAGGGATATGGCGCCGGTGTAGGTCGAGTTGGAGATTATTTTGAACAAGGAAATTGGTATAGAGGAGGCGCAGAACAAATGCTCTTCATTGCATGGTTATATGGGGTTGAACACGACAAATTTAAACCCAGGATCCCGGCAGGGGCTACACAGGAAGACCTGATCCGCATCTCGCGTTTCTATGACCTGGCACCTGAGAATCCTGCTGTAGATATGTCAGAGGCTTTAGCGCATCTACCCCTTCAGGATATTCTGCAGAATATTCATGGGAAACGAGAAGTCTTTGATAAAATGGTTCGGCGTGATCCCAACCACCAGGAATGGTTTGAAGGTGGCTTATATCATGATAATATGGATTTTGGTGTACCTAGTTTTTGGTTCGCATCCTGGTACGATGTATCGATCAGTCCGAATATTGTGCTGTTTAATCACGTTAGAAACAATGCTAAAGATCCGGAAGTACGGGAGAATCAGTATCTGGTTATTGCACCAACACTCCATTGCGGGTATACAAGGGCCACAGAAAATACGATTGTAGGAGAACGAAGTGTAGGAGATTCGCGATTAAATTACGATGAACAGATCTATGCTTGGTTCGATCTATGGCTTAAAGGGGCTTCCAACGATTTTACATCCAATACCCCAAGAGTTCAGTACTATACCATGGGCAGTAATGAATGGAATACAGCCGAAACTTGGCCGCCTGAAAACGTACAAAGCATTCGCTTCTATCTCAACTCCGGGGGCAATGCCAACAGCCTCTACGGCGATGGGAAATTGAGTATTTCTAAACCAGGGGATTCTCCCCCTGATTCCTTTGTTTATGATCCGATGAACCCCGTGCCTTCCTAGGGCGGGAATGTGTGTTGTACAGGCAATGCCGTACAAGGAGGAGCCTTCGATCAGCAACAAATGGAAACACGACACGATATTTTGGTCTATACTACGGATCCTTTGGAAGAAGGGGTAGAAGTCAGTGGTTTTATTGAAGCCAGTCTCTTCCTTTCCTCCGATGTAAAAGATACGGATCTGACGATCAAATTAGTAGATGTCTATCCGGATGGGAAGGCGTACAACTTAGATGAAACTATTCAGCGTGTGCGATATCGCGAAGGCTATGAGAAAGAAGTTTTTATGGAAGATGGCGAGGTATATGAAGTGAAAATGACACCTATGGCCACCAGTAATTTCTTTAAGAAAGGGCATCGTATCCGGATTGAAGTTTCTAGCAGTAATTTTCCGCGTTTTGCCCGAAACCTGAACACAGGGGGCAGGAACTATGATGAAAAAGAGAGCGTGATCGCACATAACAGCATTCACCACACCAGTGCCCATGCTTCCTATATAGATATCCCGATGGTCAGGAACAGTAAACCATCTAAATAAGCCAGGGAAACGGATGACAAACTGGGCCACATACAGATTGATTCTAAGCTTTGCGATTATGTTAGGAGTGTTTGGCGTTTCCAGCGTAGTATCACAGTATTCGGCCCATGAGTGGGAGGAACGGGATGAGTGGATGGATGTAGCCCGAATAATACAGCTGGCAGGCGTGGAAAAGGGCCAAACGGTAGCAGATATTGGATGCCACGAGGGCTATATGAGCATGTATCTTGCCGAAGCAGTGGGGCCAACAGGTCAGGTGCTGGCAGAAGATATCAGCAATTATCGCCTGGAACGTTTGGCGGATAATGCAGCGGAAAGGGGACTGGTCAATATTCAAACAATCCTGGGAAAAGAGTCCGACCCTTTGCTACCGGCAAGGACGGTAGATATTGTTTTTGTGATCGATGCCTATCACGAAATGAAGCAGCCTCAAGCCATGCTCCGGCATTTTAGAAATTCGTTAAGAGCGGGAGGAAAGATCGTAATCCTGGAAAAGCTCAAATCCCAGGTGCGTAATAAATCTAGGAAAGAGCAAGTAAATGCCCATAGTCTGGGACCAAAGATCGTCAGGAAAGAATTGGAAGCTGCCGGCTTTAAAATTGTCAGAGAAGCCCTGGACTTAGGAGATTGGGAAAAGAACCCAAAAAAGAAAATCTGGTGCCTGGTCGCCGAATTCGAAGAGAGTGACCCCTGAAATATATACAAATGGGACAGCTAATACAGGTCAATAAAAATTCGTATCCCAAAAACTCACCAAAATTAGCATGGGGGTGTATAGCGGCACTTATGTGTTTATTTAGCACGACGGTATATGCGCAACCGCATTTTAGTGCGCAGCGGGAACGTATGGTGTTGATCCAGCTGAAAAGCAGGGATATTTATCATAATGCTACCCTGGAAGCCATGGGGAAAGTGCCGCGGCATCTCTTTGTCCCGGAAGACATACAAGCCTATGCCTATGCAGATCATGCCCTATCTATTGGTCATGGACAAACGATCTCTCAACCGTATATCGTTGCTTTTATGACGCAGGCAATCCGACCTAAAAAAGATCATAAAGTATTGGAAATTGGCACGGGATCCGGTTACCAGGCCGCTGTTTTGGCCGAAATAGTAGACTCGGTCTATACTATCGAGATTGTGGATATCCTCGCTAGAGAGGCAGAAAAACGCCTGAAGCGGATGCAATACAATAATGTAAAGGTGCGGAGTGGAGATGGCTACCACGGATGGCCGGAGGAAGCGCCCTTTGATGCCATAGTGGTTACGGCAGGGGCAGAGGAGATACCCATGGCACTTTTTGATCAATTAAAGGAAGGTGGTAAGATGGTCATGCCCTTAGGTCCGCACGGAGGCATTCGCCAACTTGTGCGCATTACTAAGAAAAAAGGAGAGATCAGGATTCAGGAAATGATGGCAGTCCGTTTTGTCCCATTTACCCGAGATAAAAATTGAGGTATAAAAAAACCCTGAAGTATGTACTTCAGGGGAGGTCATTCACGTGTGATTGATGAGCTGATTGCAGTGTGCTTTCTAATAAACGAAGTGCTGTACTTCTGTCCATCGTATGCGTTTGCTTTCTTTAAAGTTGGTGAAGTATGCAAAGCGCCGTGATTCTGTCGGAAATTGATTGCTTATGCGTTTCATGATGTTCGTTTTTTGAGGTTGTTTTATTTTTTCTTGTTGCTTTTTACAACGATTCTTTCTTGACTACACTTATATAGACGGAACAATTTTCAAATTGTTACAGTACTATGTTATAAATAGTACTGTTTTATGCAAATTTTAACATTTCTTCTTGACTCCTGATAGGGGACAAGCCCTTTGTATCACTGGGCTTATAGGCTATCAGGGAGTATTTTGTTAAAAATTACACAAAGTTAATAGGGCATGATATGAGGGAGGAGATCTTTTTACCGAATTATTGGTTAGAACAGTACTAAAAATGAGCAAAATTCACTAATTTGTAAGGATACAAACTGCTAACTAATCCTTACAAAATATAGCTATTATGAAAGTTTACGACGATAAGCACATTAAAAACGTGGTATTTGTTGGGGCTCATAACAGCGGCAAGACCACGCTTGCCGAAACAATGTTATTTGAAGCCGGACTCATTAACCGAAGAGGAACTGTAGAAAACAAGAATACCATCTCTGATTATCACGAATTAGAGCATGAGCGTGGAGCATCTGTTTACGCCACACCTTTACATACTGAATGGCGTAATTACAAGATCAATATAATAGACACCCCGGGTCTGGATGACTTTGTTGGGGAGATCATTTCTTCTATTCGTGTAGCCGATACCATAGTGACTGTACTTAATGCACAGCATGGAGTGGAGATCGGAACAGAGATCATTTGGAATTACATTAATACATATCACAAGCCCACACTATTTGTCATAAATCAAATAGACCATGCCGGCGCAAATTGGGAAGAGAGTCTAAAAAGCTTAAAGGACCTGGCGGGCAAAAATATGGTACTAATTCAGTATCCTTTAAAAATTGACGGCGCACAATGCATTGTTGATGTCTTGAAAATGAAATGCTACAAATTTGGTCCGGAAGGAGGGAAGCCCGAAAAATTGGAGATCCCTGATGATCAAAAAGCTCTGGCCGAAGAATTACATAACGAACTGGTAGAGAAAGCAGCCGAGAATGATGAGGAACTAATGGAATTGTTCTTTGAAAAAGGAACACTAAATGAAGATGAAATGCGAGCCGGAGTAAAAGCCGGGATGTTAAACCATGATCTTTACCCGGTCTTTTGTGTATCCGCCTTACATGATATGGGAAGTGGCAGATTGATGGGCTTTATAGATAATGTTGCGCCGGCAGCAGATGATCTTCCTCCGGAGCAATCCGTAGAAGGAGAGATCCTGGAACGCAGTTCAGAAGCGCCTACAGCCTTATTTGTATTTAAAACTATCTACCAGCCTAGCCTGGGTCAGATCACCTTCTTTAAAGTGAAAGCGGGTACCGTAAAAGTTGGCGACCGACTCGAAAATTCCCGGACAGGAGAAACAGAGGTCTTGCACCAGCTATTCATTATGGACGGTAAGAAACGGGAAACGGTTAGTCATTTGGAAGTTGGGGATATTGGGGCCACTCTTAAGCTGAAGTCCACCGAAACCAATGACACTTTACGGGAGGCAGGTTCTAATGTTACGATCAAGCCCATTAAATATCCGGAACCCCGGACAAGGAAGGCAATTAAGGCTGTTAATAAGAATGAAGAAGAGAAATTGTCAGATGCTCTCAAGAAGATACATAGCCAGGATCCCACTGTTGTGATCAAGTATTCTAAAGAACTACGTCAGCAGATATTGGGCTGCCAGGGAGAACTTCATTTACAAACGATCAAGTGGGTATTAAATAATACATATGGGGTAGAAGCAGAGTTTTCGCCTCCAAAAATTGCCTATAGGGAAACAATCCTCCGCCCATCTTCTGCCAACTACAGGCATAAGAAACAATCCGGAGGTGCCGGACAATTCGGGGAAGTACATTTAAAGATAGAACCCTGGTATGAAGGCATGCCGGAACCGGAAGGTTTCAACTTAAGAGGTAAAGAAGAAGTAGATCTCCCTTGGGGCGGTAAACTAGTCTTTTACAACTGCATTGTAGGTGGGGTCATTGACGCCCGTTATTTGCCAAGTATTAAAAAAGGGATTCTCGAGGTGATGGAATCAGGTCCGCTCACAGGTTCTTATATCCGCGATGTCCGAGTCATGGTGTATGACGGTAAAATGCATTCTGTGGATTCAAATGATATTTCATTCAAGATCGCCGGGGCACATGCCTTTAAAGAAGCCTTTTTAAACGCCAAGCCAAAATTACTGGAGCCTATTCAGGAACTCACCGTACGTGTTCCTGAAGATATGGTTGGAAATGTCATGACTGACCTTCAATCGCGAAGGTCAATTATTCAGGGCATCGACAATGAAAACCAATATCAGATCCTAAAGGCAACAGTGCCGGAGGCAGAACTATTTGGATATTCCACCAACCTTCGTTCCCTCACACAGGGGAAGGCTACTTTTAGTTCCAATTTTGCTGCGTTCAAATCTGTACCACAGAATATTCAAGACACCCTGGTTAAAAAAGAATAGGATACGCACCTAACTCTATAGAAATTTAATAAAGACCAAGAGTCTAATGCGTATATATGTCCGGATTTGAGAATTTTATTGACCTCCATTGCCACCCATCATTAAAGCCTTTTGGAAAAAGCTTTAAATACAATCCGGTAGGTAAACAGCAAGAAGATTCCAGGCATATCACCAGTCTCTGGTATTATGATCCCCCCTCAATATGGGACAAGCTGCTCAACTACGCAACCAAGCTCACCAAATTCAGGCAAAGTAATTTCACCACCCTGGCAAAAGGAAAAGTGAGTATTAGCTGCGTCGCCCTTTATCCATTAGAAAAATGGTTTGTCCGCAATGAAATGAAACCCGAACTTTTGCTCGATATCGGTGCAAACTTCGCTTTGGGGATCAGTGATAAACGTATTGATTTCATTCAAGGGATCACCGACTATTTTGAAGACCTGGAGCGGGAATATAATTTCTATAGGCAGATAGATGGTAAATTGATCAAACTGAAAAAGGGTCAGTATCGCTATAAATTGGTCCGGAATATGGGCGAAATCGAAACCTATGAATCCATGGATGAGGTCCAGGGGGTAAAGACCATCTTTGTGATCATCACCATTGAAGGCCTCCATGTCTTGAATACGGGTTTACGTCTGCCTCACGATCCTGTGGAAATAACAAAAAACCTGGAAAAGATCCGAGATTGGGAATACAGGCCTTTCTTTATAACTATTGCACATCATTTTTGGAATCATATCTGTGGGCATGCCGCTAGTCTTTCGGGCCTGATCCTAAAATTTGCCGATCAATCAGAGGGGATCAATACTGGCTTTACACCTACGGGCTTAGACGTACTCAGGCGGCTGCTTGACAATAGTGATGGAAAACGCATTATCCCGGATATTAAACATATGAGTCCGCAAGCCCGGGAAGAGTATTATGCCTTGTTGAATGCAGAACCTGCATATGCCGATGTTCCCATTGTCATAAGTCATGGCGCCTGTAATGGTTTACGGGCCGCTACCAATAGGGTAGTAGTGCATCCCGATACAGGCGCTAAGTTGAATCCGGTTGACATAAACTTTTTTGATGAAGAATTGATCCGCATGGTCAGAAGAGGCGGGATCATGGGACTCCAATTGGATGAGCGCAGAATTGTCAATGAGCAGACCAAAAAGAAGGTAAAAAAATCCATCTGGCGGAAGAAGATCAGAAGGTATCGATCTGAATTACTGTGGAATCAGTTGGAGCACGTATGCCGTGTACTGGATAATGAACAATTGCCTGCATGGGATCACATCGCAATTGGGTCCGACTTTGATGGGATCATCGATTCGCTTAATGGCTTCTGGACGGCAGAGGAATTACCTGCCCTGGCTGGTCATCTCAAAGAACACGCAGATAAATTTCTTGCTTCCTACAATTTTAAGAATGCCTCAAATCGAATTGATTCAGACCAGCTCATCGCCAGGCTGATGTATAAAAATGCACGCAAATTCCTGGAGAAATACTTCCAAAACCAGGGTGCAATCGTCTAAATTATAGGCTGAAATCCGGACAAAACGGGTCATACATCGAAAAAAAGGAATTTAAAGGGCAATTTCCAGCAGACAGACATATTTTAGAGGTCTTTTAACCGTATATAAGGGGCACTAATAATCTAATTTGAAATTGTTATGAAATTCAAAACCTTATTTATTAGCCTTTTTACCGTGGCACTCCTCGTTCTTAGTTGTTCTAACGACAGTGATTCAAGTGATACCGGTAGGCTGATCATTCAACTCACAGATGCACCATTTCCTCATGACCTGGTGGCAGAGGCCAATGTGACGATCTATAAAATAGAAGCCCGTCATAAAGGAGTCCAGATGGATGAAATGATGGAAGAAGCCAATTCCGACGATGATTTGGAAGGTACTAGTGAGGAAAACAATTCACCCTACATCACCTTGATGGAAGAGGAAGTATCCGTGAATTTACTGGAGCTTACGAATGGTATTACCGAAACCTTGGTGAATACCGAAATACCGGTAGGGACGATCGACCTTCTCCGTATCTATGTCAAAGGGGTAAGCGTCGTGCTGGAGGACGGTACAACTTTTGATCTCAATGTTCCAAGCGGGGCCCAGACAGGGATCAAAGTTTTTATCAAACCTCCTCTTGCCATTGAAGGTGGATTGACAGCCGATTTGTTGCTCGACTTTGATGTCAGCAGATCCTTTGTTAAGCGAGGTAACGGCTCATTAGGCTTTCATTTTAAGCCGGTGATAAAAGCCTCAAATATGTCGACAGCCGGCAGCATTGCTGGCCTTGTAAGTACGCTACAGGATGAAACCTCTGTAGGATTAGAAGGCGCACAGATAACCTTGATTGCAGCTGATACCGTCAATACAACAACTTTTACTGACGCTTCCGGCATGTACATGCTGTTGGGCGTCGAAGGCGGTTCTTATGATGTCATGGTTGAATTGGAAGGCTATGACCCTCAAACAGCTGAAGGCGTGAATGTAATTCCTGCAAATAAAACTACCGTTGACTTTGATTTAGAGCCGACTCCCTAAAAAGCAGTATTGCTAAAAGAACTAAAAGCGAGGAAAATTCCTCGCTTTTTTTATGACCTCATGACAAAAATCATTGTTTCCCCTGTATTTGAGCAGCACCTTTGTATCAGACAATTCGGGTCATGGTTTTATGGAGTATTCTCATTGGATTACTACTCCTTTTGTTGGCCCTTTTATTCATACCCCTGAATCTTGTGCTGAATACAGTTACTCAGCAATATTACATTCAGGCAGCCGGTTTGGCGAAAGTGAAGATAGAAGGAGACGATAAGGAGATCATCAGGTTGCGCCTGCAAGCCCTTTTTAGGAACTTTTATTTCTATCCATTGGATTGGATAAATAAACCGAAAAAGATAAAGGAGGGAAAAAGTAAGAAAAAGAAAAAGAAAAGAACCAACCTATCGCCTGGGACCATGTACCGAATGCTAAGAAGTTTTAGAGTAAAACGCCTTAGGGTCAATGTGGACACCGGCGATTGTATTACCAATTCGAAACTTTACCCCGTTTTTTCATTCATGAACTTTTGGGGAGGAAATTACGGGCTAAATTTTCAAGGCAGGAATGAGATCGTACTGCATCTGCAGAACAGGCCCATAAGGCTATTAAGATCATTTATTAACCTGTAAACTAAGTAGTATGGAAATGCATTTTGAAGAATTGATGAAAAACATGACTGAATTTCTAAAGACAGAAGCGAAAACAGACACTGTGATTGGTGAAGCATTTAAATTAGGTGAATTCACATGTGTTCCCGTGATCAAAGTCGGATTTGGATTTGGAACCGGCGGCGGAGAAGGTGTTGATCAGAAAAAAGTAAAAGGACAAGGTATGGGCGGTGGTGCCGGAATGGGCATTGAACCTATAGGATTCCTCGTAACTAAAGATGAGAACATATCTTTCCTTGAATCAGGAAAAGCACACGGCCTGGCCGCTGCGTTTGAAAAAGTTCCTGAATTGATCGATAAATGGGTAGATCGCAAAGAACGCGAAAAAGAAACAGAGATGGCTTAACAAAGCCTTAGCTGCATGACGACGACCGGGATGGCCACGGGGGTTTGCCATCCCGGTCCTTTTTTGCCAGGTATTAAGCGACAAAGCCCGTTGTACAATGCAGCGAGTCAACCACACATATTCTCACCTAAACTCTCCTCACTTTTTTGTATCTTTAAGTACCTCCCGAAACCGTCGACGGTTAATGGCCCGGTTTCAATACACCCCTCCTTATTTACCTGGGAACACACGGCCAGTTGAAGTATTATAGGATTATGCCTTATGATAGCCCTAAGTACTATCATCTGCTTAGCATAAGTAACTACACTAAATCAATATCATTATGGGACCTCAAACTATTACACTGCGAGTAGAAGCAGCAAAATTGTATTCTGCAATCATTACCAATAAAAATCAAATGCCCACATATTGTAAGTTAGTAAATGGAGAAATAAAACCTCCTAATGGAAAACCTTTACAGGATTTTACGACAGATGTTGACTTGGGTGACAAAATTTCTTGGCAAGCTGATGCCATTGCATCAGGTGAATTAGGTAATGATGAACCTATTCTAGAACTTGCCGAGAATTACCGGGTAACGATTGATAGTATTGCATTCCAGTTAGTAAACGGTGAAAATAATTTTTTCGAAGGTGACCCTATTGTCATTTTTGATCCGGGTAACTCAGGTAAAATTACTAATCAACAGATGAAAAGTTCGGGACTGGTCTCTGGTGAAATCTATACATACACTATAGATTTTAGTATCATAATTCCTGGTTATGATAAGAAATCATTCTTTATTGACCCCAAACTTCAAATCAAATAAGCACGAATAAGTCTATGAATGTTTCAGCCCTCAGGAAAATTGCATTTAGTCTGTATTGTCTTGTTACTCTTGCAGGTTATAGCCAAGACCAGCGAATTGCCGATAGTCTGAACGTGATCTATCAGCAAGGTCAATTTGAAGGCGAAGCCCAATTAGAGCTGTTAGGGGAACTTGCTTTTCATGAGAATCGGGATTCCAGATTGCGGCAGCAATACGCACAGGAATTAATCGAATTAGCTAAAAAAGCAGGAAATGAAAATTTTATATACACGGGCTATTACCAGCTCGGGAATGCCTTGCGTATAAGTGGTGATATAAAATCGGCCATAAATGCTTATTTCAAGAGTCTGGAAGTGGCTCGTTCTATGCAGAACGAAGATCGTGAGGGCCATTCCTTGATGAGTATTGCCGACACCTATTCCAGTATTGAGGATCGGGAAAATGCGGTTTCTTATTACAAGAATTCAATAGAGCTACTCCGAAAGACTATGGGTAAACTGAACTTTGGTATCGTTCTTTTTAACCTGGGAGATGAATTGATCAAACTGAACCGATATCAGGAGGCCTCAACATATTTGAACGAAGCTGCAACTATTTTTGAAGAAGCTGAATTTGAGCAAGGCCTGGTGTATATCCAGGGAAATCGGGGTGTCATTTCAGGGAAAACCGGCAATCCAGATCTGGGGATTAGCGAATTGCTGCAAACGATTGAAAAATTAAATGATTATGAGGATTACTATGCAGCGTCTTCCTACATGATCTACCTCTCAGAGATCTATTCGGAAGATAATAATATGGCAGAAGCTATTTCTGCGGGTGAAAATGCATTACAAATGGCTACAGATAGGGATTTAAAAATCCAGATCCGTGATGCAAACAAAGCGCTCTATCAGATCTATTCCAAGGCAGGTTTTAATGACAAGTCCTTAATGGCATTGCAGAATTACTATTTATTCAGGGATAGTATTTACAACATAGAATCGGTTGAGGAAATTGCAACACTGCGATATAATGCCGATATGACCCAAAAACAGGCTGAAGTAGATCTTCTTAGCCAGCAAAGAAGCAATCAACGAATTATCCTATGGGCTACCGGTATTGTTGTATTGCTACTTAGCACCTTGGCCTTCGCGATGTATCGCAGAAATAAATATGTGCAGAAGACAAAGAAGATCATAGAAGGAGAGCAGGCGCGATCTGAGGAGCTGCTTTTAAATATTTTACCTAAACAAACTGCAGAAGAACTCAAGGAGAAAGGGAAGGTGACGGCCAAGAAATTTGAATCGGTCTCTGTACTCTTCACCGATTTTGTGGGCTTTACGAAATACGCCGAAATGCTGGATCCCGAAAAACTGGTAGAGAGCATGGATTTCTACTATGGACATTTTGATTCCATCATGGAAAAATTCGGTTTGGAAAAAATCAAGACAGTCGGAGATTCCTATATGTGTGCAGGCGGACTCCCATTCGAGGATCCTGAACATGCCGTCAAGATCGTGAATGCAGCACGTGATATCATAGCATTTGTAGAAGAAGCCAAAAAGGACCGGAGCGAGGACACTATTCGTTTTGATATTCGTATTGGCATCAATAGCGGTCCGATTGTAGCCGGGGTAGTGGGCACTAAAAAATTCGCCTATGACATCTGGGGCGATACGGTCAATGTTGCTTCCCGAATGGAAAATAGTTCTTCAGCCGGCAAGATCAATATTTCGGAAAACACCTATGCACTTGTCAAAGATCATTTTGAATGCGAAGCCAGGGGAGAAGTCGCTATTAAGAATCACGGTAAGATGAATATGTATTATGTAAAAGGCTTGCTAAAGGAGTCTAAACACAAAGAAAAAAATATTTCGTTTGCTTAGTTACAACATCTAAAAGTAAAAACCCTGGCTGCAACCAGGGTTTTGTCATACTTACTTCGGGGTTTAGGAACAACCTATTATTTTCTTGTAAACACCAAAGTATCTATTTCGCCGCTTCCGCCACTAACATCTCGCAGGCTAAGCATTGTTGCTGTATACGTTATTACATCCCAATCATCGTTCAGGTCATCAAAATCATGGGTGTCAGGAACGCCAAAAAATAAGGTGAAATCTACATCGCTATCCGAACTGTCGTCCATACTGTTGTCTTCTTCTACAGACCAGGCCCCAGTGAGCATCTCTGCCGTACTCGAAGCACTTACTACACCGTCACTACTAAAAGTAAAAGTAAAGCCGGCGTAATCAGAGGTTTCATCAACCCCGGAGTCCACATAACTGGAGATCATCCAATCTCCTGAAACAACATTGGATTGGATATCTGAAACCGCCTGAACGGGATCCAATCCATTGTCGTCATTATCATTTGAACAGGCGACAATTGAAAATGATCCCATAATACCCACTAAAACATAAACAAGATTCTTTTTCATGATCTTTTTTTTAATTTTTTCATTTTGTTATATAATGATCATTATATAACAACTATATCGCAAAAAGCCCTACTTGGCTTCGTCGATCTTGCACGTTTTAATGCCGAACGGGGCATAGAGAGGGCAAAAGCTTACAAAGCTGGTAAGTGCAAATACTATTGCAACAACCAAAAGTACAAGGCCCAATGTACCGGTTATGGTTCCGCTGAAATACAAAAAAGCAATGACTGCGGCTGCGATCAATCGGATAATTCGATCAGTAGTTCCCATATTTTTCTTCATTACGATATATTTTAGATTATAAGAACAAATCTAGCTGGGAAAAATCTACTAAACAGTGACTAGAGTCACACCTCTACTATTTTAATGCCTTCCGGATCTTGAATTACGACCCCTTCGATCTCCAGTTTTTTAATCACCCGACTGATGACTTCGCGTACGGTTCCCAACTCGTCGGCGATCTGTTGATGGGATAATTTAACCGGATTTTGATTGCGGACCTTGACTTTCTCTTTTAAATAATCTAAGAGTCGTTTATCCATACGATCAAACAACACATGGTGTATAGTGTCGAGCAGGTCGCGATACCGACTGTTGTAAAGATCTATAAAGAGGGTACTGAAGTCGGGATAAGACTGACGTAAATGTGGAAGTCGATCTACCGGTACAAGAATGATCGTACTTTCCTCCTCAGTCTCAGCATAAATATGGCTTGGCGTATTTTTTAAACTGGCAGAATAAGACATAATGCATGATTCTGTTGGCTGGATGTAGTAGAGCAGCAGTTCCCTGTCTTCATGGCGGGTAAATACTTTTACCAGGCCTTCAAGCACAATTGGGATCACTTTAATATATTGCCCTTCCCGGAGTAATTCTGTATGTGCAGGAACTTCCGCAACCTGGCTGGCCTCTAGTAAATCCTGTACCAGGGCCTCATTAAAAATGGAAAGTTTCTTTTTGATCTCTTCTGTGGTCATAGCCTAAAAGTAAAGAACCCCGGCTATGTTTCAAATAACCGGGGCTCACATTGCTTGATTTGTTGGTATTATTTTTTCGCTTTGTAATAATTTTTAGTCACTTATAGCGCATTATGCCCGAAAGCTTTCAACATTTTGCCGTTGACTAAATGAAAAATTTGATTTTAATTAAAACGGTCATTTAAGAAGGTATATTCGATCCCAAGTGTTACCGTTGTCCAATCCCTGTCGCCCACACCAATGCTGGTATAAGACAGGTTTATCTCCGTGCTGGTCCCAAATAGGAAGCCGATCGTTGGTCTGTAATAAAGTCCGCCCTCATTCCCATCATTTAATCCCAGTGCATGCCCGGCGTCAATCCCAAAAGAGAAATCGCGTGTTGGCCAGATACGTACGGATCCCGCCAAAGGCACAAATTGGATAGAAGGAAGGTCAGTTAAGATCACTTCAGAGTGAAATGTCTCCGGAATGCCGTGTATATAGCCAACAGTGGCGCCCAGATCAAATATTTCATTGATGGCACGCATATAGCCCACATCCAGGCCCAGGGCCAGGCTGACATCGTTATTGTAATCATTGAATGGGAGTCCGCCCTGGATCTCGATCTTAAACCCTTCCTGGGCTTGAATACAAGTAAAGCTGAAAATAGCCATGGAAATGGCTAGTAGTTGGTTTTTCATAAGTAAGAAAAGTATTTTGGTTATTGTTGAAACGTTAATAGGTGTAAATTAGTATTGGAATTAGAAGCCAGAGCCCATGTGTAAACTCACTTCCAGAAGACACTTTGTCAAGCAATCTGCAGCACTTACTGCCGTAGCGATGATGCCCTGGTCCTGTATGCCGGGAGCGGAACGTACCTACAAAATAGGTCTGCAGCTTTTTAGCGTTCGCGATTTTATGGATAAGGACCCAATTGAAACCTTACAAAGGGTAAAAGCAATGGGTTATGAAGATTTTGAGACCTATGGCCTGGATCTGAGCAATATTGGCTACTACGGCATGCAGGCTAAAGAGTTTAAAGCCGTACTCGATGATATGAACCTGAGCACGTCGAGCGGGCATTATAATTTTGCCCCTTATTGGAATGTTTCGGAACATGAACTGCAAAAGTTTATAGATCAGTGTATTACAGGAGCTAAAGCGCTTGGACAGGAGTATATCACCTGGCCCTTTTTACCTGAGGAATATCGCACTATGGAAGGCTATAAAATGCTGGCCGAAAAGCTCAATCGTATTGGAGAACAAGTGGATGACGCCGGTCTTAGTTTTGCTTACCACAATCACGGTTATGAATTTACAGAGCACAATGGCGACCATGGCTTTGCGCTAATCCTGCGCGAAACAGATCCGGAGCTCGTAAAACTGCAATTAGATATGTACTGGGTGGCCCACAATACCTCGGAAAGCCCTGCAGATATCATAGACCGAGACCCCGGACGTTTTGTTATGTGGCATATCAAGGATATGGACAAGGAAACCCGGGATTATACAGAAATGGGGAATGGGTCAATAGACTATCACGATATACTAAAGAATGCCTCCCGGGAAGGATTGAAGTATTATTTTATTGAACAAGGGGGCAATTATGCGACAGACTCTATGACGAGTGCGGCTAGCAGTATGGCCTATTTTAAAGCAGAATTACTTCAATACCTTGGATAACTCCCAAATAATTAAGCGTGTAGGTCTGAATTGACTTAGAATATTTTGGGTTTTCATTCGTTAATTGAATAAACCCAAATCACAACCCAAATGAAAAAAGACCTAATACGCATCGCTCTCGTGATCTTTGCTTTCTTTATGGCCTTCTCAGGCCTGGCCCAGGGCCTTTACCAAAAAGGTAAGATCCAGATCAGTAAGAAAAAACATATCGACGCCTATATTCAGATAGATTATCGTTTCCCACAACGCTTTCAGGAAGATATTACCTACCTGGAGCCAGACAGTTATGCCAAATGGCAGGAGACAGGAAAATTAAAAGGCAAACACAAAATTAAATTGGGATTAAAAGACTTTGAGGGCTTTGCCCTGGACAATGGCCAGTCTTTTAAAGTGATCAAATATATAGATCTTACCAAAAAGGGAATAGGCATGCTTCCCAAGCGTATATGTGTAGAACAGATCGCAAATGGAAAAGTAGATGCCTACAAACTCTACAGTAATACGACAGGCAAAATTTCCTATGAATTAGCCGATGTGGTAATGGATAGTAAGATGCAGGGAGATCAAATGCTAATAGATTATATCCAGGATAATTTTCAGATCCTGGTGCAAAAGCTTCCTGGTCACAAAAACCCAAGGAATTTGCAGGGCGCTAATTTATTAACGCTGATAGGCGATAATGAACGCGTAAAAACCAATTACGATAATAACCATTACGGTTTCCGTAATCAATTTACTGAGCGCCAGAAATTTGGTGTCATCGTCAATAAACAATATGAATCCTCCTTTTTAAAAATGATCAATGATTATAACGGCATTGCTGTGGCTTCTCTCGAAGTGGAATAGCACAAAATCAACTACAGTCTAGACAAAATCACCCCTAACGAGGTGATTTTTTTTGCTCAATCGAACATATTTCACCGTATTCGCTCAGAGATTCTTAAATTTAGCGGTATAAAGTAACCTAATACCGACTTTAATTATGTCTGATGAAAAAGTATTTGTAGCAAGTCCTGAAGCCAAATCCAAAGCCAAAACGTTTCGGATAATCGCTTTTATAGCCTGGATCCTGGCCATTGCCGGGCAGATATATGCCATATTGAATTTGATTGGTAATGATACCATGACCTGGTTAATTGTCGCCATTGTAGTGATCCTGATTTTAGCGGTCACAGGAAATATCCTTTGGAAAAAAGCAAACAGACTCGATCCTGCCTCTAAAAAGAACAAGACAAAATTCTTTATCCAAAACCAGCTTGGAGCCATAATGGGCGTGCTGGCCTTTTTACCATTAGTTATCGTCATTTTAACAAACAAGGATCTCGATGGCAAAACAAAGGGTATAGCAGGAACTGTCGCCGTTGTTGCCATGTTGATCGCTGGTATATCCGGCGTGGATTTTAATCCGCCCTCTGTCGAACAATATACTGAAGAGATCAATCAGCAAACTGAAACGCTAAAAGAGATCAATCTGGATAATGATAATGTGTATTGGGCAAGGGCAGGCAATGTGTATCATATATATGAAGATTGTCAGTACATCTCCGGCCGACAAGGTGTATCCAATGGCTCTGTTAAGGAATCCTGGGAGAAAAAGGGGATTTCAGAACTTTGTAAGGTCTGTGAAAAGAAGGCGAGAAAAGCGAATAATATTTTAGAATGAAAAATGGGCATATTGCTTTTAGATAAAATTAAAATGAAGTCACTCCTTAGGGGGTGACTTTTTTTATTACCACCTATGTCTTAATTATGATCCTCCTTGGCGTATTTTTATGAGACATTCAAATAATTATAGTATTTTGAGCGTGGATAAGCAGTGTCCCTTAACCAGAGAACAACTATGACCATAGGTATCCTGAAGGAAACCAAGAAGGGGGAAAACCGGGTTTCCATCTCGCCAAGAATTGCCAAACAATTGATCGATAAAGGGTTTAACCTGATCGTAGAGGACGATGCCGGCGTTGATTCTTCCTTTAATAATAAATATTACCGCGAAGTTGGGGCACAGATAGAACAACGCGGTGTTGTCTACAAAGAATCGGATGTTCTTGTAATGATCAATCCATTTAATGAAGATGATCTGAAGCTGGTCAATGAGGGCCAGGTATTGATCAGTCAGCTTTACCACCAATCCAATCCAGAACTCATCCAGACGATCGCCTCTAAAAAGGTCTCAGCTTTTTCCATGGATGCCATGCCACGTATCTCACGTGCCCAGGAAATGGATGTGCTTAGCTCACAGAGCAATCTTGCCGGTTACAAAGCGGTAATTCTTGGTGCGTATCTGATGAAGAAAATATTACCCCTGATGATGACGGCGGCCGGGACTATCAAACCAGCCCGTGTTTTGATCTATGGAGTAGGAGTAGCCGGCTTGCAGGCCATTGCTACTGCCAAACGTTTGGGGGCTATCGTAGCTGCTACGGATATCCGACCAGAAACCAAGGAACAGGTAGAATCCCTGGCAGCAAAATTTATTTCTGTGGAAGGGCCCCAGGAAACTTCTGGTGATGGCTATGCCAAAGAAGCCTCTGAGGATTATGCCAAAAGGCAAAGAGAAGCCGTAAACAAAGAATTATTTCGTTCAGATCTGGTGATTACCACGGCTATGGTCCCCGGAAAGAAATCCCCTGTTTTAATCACTAAAAAACAAGTTGAACGAATGAAGAATGGGGCCGTGATCATTGATCTGGGTGCTGCTCAGGGAGGTAATTGTGAACTGAGTAAGCTCGATAAGACCATTTTCTACAAAGGCATTACCATTGTTGGAACGACCATCTCCCCAGAAAGTGTGTCAACCCATGCCAGTGATCTGTATTCCAAGAATATGTACAATTTTATTATGCACCTGACGGAGAACAATGAATTAAAGTGGGATCTGGAAGATGAGATCACAGATAGTACGCTGATCGTACATAAGGGAGAAATACGAAAACCCTAAAGCACAAAAGTATGAGTGAATGGACCGATTTTTTCACCAGCAACCAGGACTTGATCTTTGTCCTGATCCTGGCAATTTTCCTGGGGGTTGAATTAATAAAAAATATTCCGGCTGTATTACATACCCCTTTGATGTCTGGCGCTAACGCCCTGAGTGGGGTAGTCGTAGTAGGGGCTATTTTAGTCATGCTTAATGCCGACCCAAATAATTATCTAATCCTCGGGCTCGGATTTGTTGCAGTAGTCCTTGGGATCATCAATGTCGTAGGAGGCTTTGCCGTAACAGGGCGAATGTTGAATATGTTTAAAAAGAACGGTAAATGAGCACAGCCCTGGCCCTTATCTACTTACTCAGCACAGTCAGTTTTGTTGTCGGCCTTAGATTACTAGGCCATCCGGCGACTGCTAATAAAGGAAACAGACTAGCAGCAGGCGGCATGGGATTAGCCATTCTTTCTACCCTGTTCTTACATGAACTTGAGGTTCCAGTAAAGATCTATTTGCTGATCGGCGGAGCCATCCTCCTTGGGGGAATCGTGGGGGCACTCATGGCGGTCAACGTAAAAATGACCAAGATGCCGGAGTTGGTCTCCCTCTTTAACGGCTTTGGTGGAGCCAGTGCTGCCTTAATTGGCTTAGTAGAGTTTGGAAAAGGAGCAGGGGATCCCCAAACAGCAGCGACAATAACAGCCGGAGTAGTCATAGGCTCTCTTACCTTTTCAGGCAGTCTTGTTGCCTGGGGCAAGCTGGATGGACGCGTAAAAAGTACCGTATTCATCCCTCAAAGAAATATTATTAACAACCTTGTTTTAGTCGGATCTATCGTCCTTGCCGTATTACTGGCACTGGGCGTAGTACAGGATCCTGTTTGGATCTATGTGCTGGTAGCCGCAGGCTTGCTGTATGGGATCTTATTTGTCTTGCCTATTGGCGGGGCCGATATGCCTGTAGTGATCTCATTATTGAATTCCATGACAGGTATCGCCGCAGCGATCACAGGGGTTTTGTATTCCAATAAGTTAATGCTGATCGGGGGTATCCTGGTAGGATCTGCCGGCTTGATCCTAACCTTTGCCATGTGTCGTGCTATGAATCGCACGCTGATAGCGGTAGTCTTTGGTGCCTTTGGAGAAGAGGCCCAGGCGGGAGGAGAAGCCAGGACAGTAGGGGGGACGGTCAGGAAAACGACAGCCAGTGATGCAGCCATCTTGCTGAATTACGCTAAGGATGTGGTTATTGTGCCCGGTTATGGTCTGGCCGTAGCCCAGGCGCAGCATGTGATACATGAGCTGGAACAACTCTTGACGGAAAGAGGGGTGGTCATCCGTTATGCCATCCATCCGGTAGCCGGCCGCATGCCCGGACATATGAATGTATTGTTAGCCGAAAGCCAGGTAGATTACGGACTTTTAGTAGAAATGGATGATATTAATCCTCATTTTCCACAAACAGATGTTGTATTGGTCGTTGGGGCTAACGATGTAGTGAATCCGGCGGCACATAATGATCCGGCGAGCCCGATCTATGGCATGCCTATCCTGGAAGTAGAGCATGCTAAGAACATAATTGTTAACAAACGCAGTATGAATGTGGGTTATGCAGGGATAGACAATGAATTATTTTACAATAGCAAAACAGCAATGTTATTCGGCGATGCCAAGGCAGCATTGACAGATTTAGTTGCTGAATTAAAAAAATTATGAATTAATTGGCTGTATTTAAGATTTATGGCCTCATATTTGCAAAATAGTAAATATTATTATTAAAATTTTTAAAGTTAAGTACAATGAGTAAAGGAACAGTAAAATTCTTCAACGATTCAAAAGGTTATGGATTCATTACCGAAGAAGGTGTTGAAAAAGATCATTTTGTCCACATTTCTGGATTGATCGACGAGATTCGCGAAGGCGACCAAGTAACATTTGATCTCCAAGAAGGGAACAAAGGACTAAATGCAGTGAACGTAAAAGTAGTCTAACGATATATTTATATGTAAGCTTAGAAGCCCATCTTTTCAGATGGGCTTTTTTTTATTCTTCTATAAGGAAACTTGGAACAGACGTTGTACCTTATGGGCAATTAAATAATATATGGCAAAATCGCAGCAATCGTACAGTAAACGCGAAAAAGAAAAGAAGCGTTTAAAAAAGCGAGAGGAAAAACAAAAGAAAATAGAAGCCCGAAGATTACTGGCTAAAGAGGAGGCCGGGGGTATTCCTTTTGCCTATGTAGATTCAGAAGGAAATCTCACGGATGAGCCCCAGGATAAATCTACCTGGGAAAAAGAAGATGCCTCAAATATTGTTTTGGGCATACCCAAAAAAGAAGAATCCGATGAGGAATATGATCCGGTACATTCCGGGAAAGTTTCATTTTTTGATACATCAAAAGGCTTTGGCTTTATTATAGATACTGATACACAGGAAAAGTATTTTTGTCATGTAAGCGGATTAGTTGATGAAATTGCGGAAAATGACAAGGTCACCTTTGAATTAGAAAAAGGACCAAAAGGCATGATAGCCGTAAAAGTTACCTTAAAAGAGTAGCAACAGGATATTCAGATATCCTTTGTATCATACTTCTTTGTACCTGCCTGCTCATGTGGTAGGGGCCTTAGACACGGCTCAGGTTTGTCCCCCAAAACTGTTATTGCCAAGGCGGAAGGCCAGGGGAAACAGAGCCTGCGAGGTTCACGAATTCCTTATACTAAAATAATTGAGTTCATAAGTATTGCCGTGCCTGCGGCAACCCGATATCTGGAATTATATAAAAATTTGATTATCAAAGATTTAACTTAATTCTGGCATTCAGATAGATAGATTCACCTATCTTTGCAACAATTAGTTATTAGAGCAGCTTCTCTTTTTTTGATATTCTTCAGAATTTAATCAATCCGTTGTTTCCTTAATAATTTAATAGTTGTAGCGCAATGAAGCGTTTATGACTTAAACCGAATAGAGCATAGTGTTTACTTCGTTTTAAGCCATCACAACATTAAAAAGTATCGTATCAAAAATCCAATATTCCCCAAGAACAAACATTCCGACTTTGCCAAAATATTACGAAGTAGGGTGAATACTTACTTCAAAACACATGGCAAAAGCAGAAACGCAAATGCCGAGATGAAAGTTAAAACGATCATCATGCTAGGGCTGTTTTTTGTGCCCTTGCTAATTCTATCAAGCGGAGCGGTAACGTCTATAGCTATGGTATTCGGACTGTATATTATCAGCGGTCTGGGTATGTCCGGTATTGGAATGGGGATTATGCACGATGCCATCCACGGATCGTATTCAAAAAATAAGAAAGTCAATACGCTCTTAGGCTATACCTTAAATCTTATAGGCGCCAATTCATCTGTCTGGAAAATACAGCACAATGTATTGCATCATACCTATACAAATATCGAGCATGCGGATGACGATCTAAACGCACCCTTCTTTTTGCGATTTTCACCTCACGCAAAGCATTACTGGTTACATAAATATCAGCATATATACATTTGGTTCTTTTACGGGATATCAACCCTCTCCTGGGTTACAACAAAAGATTTTGTGCGTCTAAAACGCTATAGAAACATGGGCTTTTTAGACAAAAAAGGAGAATTTAACAAGACACTTGCGAGTATGATAGCCTGGAAGTTAGTGTATTATTCCTATGCCTTGATAATTCCAATGATCATGCTGCCCATGGCCTGGTGGGTTATTCTGCTTGCGTTTGTGAGCATGCATTTTATCACCGGTCTTTTGGTAAGCATCGTATTCCAGGTAGCTCATATTATGCCCGTAAATGAATTTCCCTTGCCTGATGAAGCAGGGCTGATGAGTAATAACTGGTATGGCCACCAATTTGCCACAACGTCCAACTTTTCACCTGATAGTAGCATTCTGTTTTGGTTATTAGGGGGATTGACGCACCAGATTGAACATCATTTATTACCGGATGTATGCCATGTACATTATAGAAAACTGACACATATTGTAAAGGAAACGGCCAAAGAGTTCGGGATGCCTTATAACGTTAAAAGAAGTTTTGTAACTGCCATTCGGGATCATGTACAAATGCTCCAAAGCTTAGGTAAAAAACCTATAGAAATACATTTAGAAACACCTAAAAGTGTATTCTAATTTAAAACACAGTAATAATGATAAAACAATTCATAAATAAATTTATTAATAACAGTAAAGTAACTATCATGAAAGAAGGAACAGTAAAATTTTTTAATAACGCCAAAGGATATGGCTTTATA
>JAOTYW010000153.1 GCA_029861705.1 Flavobacteriaceae bacterium | reverse complement strand
AAAAGGTAGTAACAGGACTAAGAGAGAAGCTAAAAAAAATATTATTCGCATGGGCGCTGTTTTATGGCCATGAAAATAGCTAAAAAGATTATATATCAGAGGTGATTCGAAACAAAAAAACCCGGTACAATACCGGGTTTTTATATACTATATCGATCTTACTTTCTTCTTCCTTTTCTTTTTCCCTGGCGCTTGTTTTTGCGTTTCCCTTTTGCCCGGGGTTTAGAATTTTTTCCAGCTGATTTTACCCGGCGCTTTCCATTTTTATTTTTAGTAGCTGAAACTGCTCGTTTCGACCCATCAGGATTTTTCCTTACCGCAACAGTTTTTTTACTACCATTTGCGCGCTCAACAGAAGCTACACGCTTCTTGGTGCCATCGGCTTTATTGACGCCGGCAACCCTCTTTTTAGTGCCATCTGGCTTGTTAACCCCAGCAGCACGATATTTATCACCATCGGCCTGGTTCACGCCCGCAGCTCGTTTCTTGGTTCCATCAGCTTTATTGACGCCTGAAGCTCGCTTTTTTGTGCCGTCTGTCTTGTTTACGCCGGCAGCGCGATATTTATCGCCATCTGGCTGATTGACGCCTACTGCCCGTTTCTTAGTACCGTTAGCTTTATTAACACCAGCTGCCCTCACCTTTGTCCCATTAGCGCGTTTATAGGCAACAGATCTGGCTGCATAACCCCTGTTCGGGTATTTTACGGCATAATCATTTCTGCGTAATGGTGTATGTAGAGCTACAGCCCTGGAATTGTATCGTACTCTTGTATAGTTGAAAGTGTGTTTTGCATGTACATGCACCGTTACATGGCTGCGGTATCTTGTAACACCCCAAGGTCTCCATGGTTTGTAAAAGCGAGGGTAGTAGCCCCAGTAAAAAACAGAACGGTAAGGCCTGTAAAAGGGACGCCACCACAGGCTGAAAATGGGTGGTCTATACACATAAACCGGTTCTATAATATATTCGGGTCCATAGACATATACATCGCCAACGATCTGTATGTTTTCTTCCCCTTCTTCTTCCTGTGTTACTTCAATAGTGGCCACATCCTGATATACATCCTCGTCGAGCACGGCCTGAATTGCGACGACATGGGTGTCGTCTTCAGCACTTTCCATGACCCTCAGGTAATCTACCAGGTCATCTTCGTTGAGATCGAGGTTAGAAATGACCGCATCGGGATCATTCAGCATTTCTTCAAATTCCGCAAGATCTTCGGCTTCTGCAAAGATGGAGGCTACGGCTTCGAGATCAAGGTTTTCACTGAGTTCATCATTGCTGAGTTCTATTTCATTTTCATCCTGACCAAGCATGACCGAGGTCACAAACAACAAGGCTAATGTCCAAAAAGCACTTTGAATGGTAAAGGGTTTCATAAGACAATTTTAAGGTTTGACTACAATAAACACCAAAGGTTTAATCGTATATAAAACGATTTCAGGGAGGAATGCGTATAGAGAAAAAGAATATATTGGTCAGCCGTCCAAAGGAGGCCGCAAAGCAGTGTAGGCTTCCATAGTGTCAATATCTGTCAATTCAGTTGATGCAGCTATTGTTTTGACTGAATTCCGACGAGCGTTAAGTATATAGCCCGCACCTCTATCGCCTTCTAATGTCATAAGAAGGTCAAAATGGGCAGCACCAAAGATTGCCGGTACACCAAGGCTTTGATCATAGGTAGAAGCTACAATCCTATTTGAGGAATCAAAAGCTTCAATGAGTTTGTTTAGGTAATTTGTGCTTACCAAAGATGGATCAGCCAGCATGATGAGAATACCATCAACGGTGTCATTTGAAGTTATTTGATCTACACCGGTTTTTATCGTAGAAGCTATCCCGCCGGACCAATGCTTATTAATAGCGATATCAGTAGCATCATCAGTAATTGCCGTTTGAATTTGAGCGGCCTCTGCGCCTAAAACTACCAACAAAGAATCCAGCTTGGATCTTTTGGCCTCCGAAATACAATGACCGATCATCGTGGTTTGCCCCCATGGAAGCAGTTGTTTAGGAGTTCCCATGCGACTGGAAGATCCGGCTGCTAACAGTAATCCTTTAACCTTTAGTTTCATGAGGAATGTATTCGACCTTCCTTATCCCGAAGAGGAACTACCTGCTCCGCTCTGATAACACTGAGAATCTCACTGAGAATAGAGATCCCTATTTCCTGAGCAGTTTCAGCGCCGATATTCAGGCCTGCGGGACCGTATATATCATTCATAAATTCTTCATTAACATCTGGGCACCGCTCCATGAATTCATTGAGCAATTCTTCCCGCCGGGCTGAGGGACCCAGGATGCCCAGATAAGCCACTTTGTGTTCTTTTAGTGCCATTAGAAATTGCAGGTCTTTGGCATAACTATGTGTCATCAGCATAACAGCAGTTTCCTGATCTGTTTCAACAGATGACACTTCTTCTGCAGTTATCTTGGAAAAATGTGTGGCCCCGCTAAAATTTTGAAGCGTTTTTTCATCGGTCGGATGCGTCACTATATGTACTTCCCATCCCAGGTTAGACGCTTGTCGACATAAGCTCACAGCATCGTGCTCGCCCCCGATAATCAGCAGTCGGAAACAAGGGGCTAGTTCTTGTTCGAACTGTTCAAGTTCAGTTGCCCTATCCATACCCTTACGCAAGGGATATACACTTCCATCAAACTCAAAAAAGGAACCTAATTGATGATCCTCCTCCTGCGCTCTAGTGAATTGCGATATTATTTTTAAAGGGCTGCGCATTTCAATATGTTTCCAAAAACTGTCGAGGAATTGTTGATCAGGCGAAAAAGGTTCGATCAAAATATACAGAACGCCTTCGCATCCCAACTTGTATCTACCGTCATAGATCATGATCCTGGGGACTCCGGAACTAAATACTAATTCAGCTTGGCGTTGAATTTCCTTTTCAACACAACCCCCACTTACGGCCCCTTCCATTGTACCATCCTCAAAGAGCAGCATGCGTACGCCCGGGCGTCTGTACGAAGATCCATCAAGGGCACACACACTGGCCAGGACAGCTCGCTGCATCTTGCTGTTCTCCTGATACTTGCGTATAATATTTTTTAATTCATGTGTCATTTAGCGCGTTTTTATATATGGAGCTGCTTGCCCTTCAACATAGGTGCCATTATGCTCATCAATGATCACAATTCCATCTGCATTTACCAAACTTATAAAATCTCCGGATCCATTTTGAGGCACAGGCGTAGCCAGGAGTTTCCCTTCACTTAGTTCTATAGAAACCGGAATTAATTGTGTCGTCCCTTCCACTCCGTTGATCTCTTGAGTTAGTTGTGCGAAGTTATTCTTGCGCCTTAGCTCCATTGACCGATCGAACCAGGCATTAAAGTAGATATGATGAGTGACAAAGGTAGAAACCGGATTTCCAGGATATCCAAAAATTAATGTTTTGTGCGCAGGATGGCTGGCAAAAAGGAAGGGTTTACCGGGACGTTGCCTAACCCGATGAATCAGCACATCTGTTCCAAGTTCTGCAAGCACTTGCGGGAGGAAATCGAATTTACCCTTTGAAATTCCCCCGCTTAAAATAAGTATATCCATTTCCTCTATCACATAGGCCAATTTTTGACGTAAAAGATCCTTATCATCGCGAATATGAAAACTCAACGGCTGGATCTCCATCATCTCTAATGCTGATACAATAGTCGGGGCATTAGACCTCCGTATCTGATGTTTTTTAGGCACCTCATCGATCGCTATCAGTTCATTGCCTGTTGAGATGACAGCGATCTTTGGATTTCTTTTTACCGGAACCTGGTCATATCCAACGGCAGCCAGGATTCCTATTTCCGCAGCCGTGATGCGCGTATTTTTTTCAATTAAAACAGTGCCTTTGCCCGCATCACTTCCCTGGCTATGGATGTTTTGACCTTTTTTTGGTGGCTGTTTGATCTCTGCTATCCCCTTCTCGATTTCCAAATGTTCATACATGATCACTGTATCCGTCTCATACGGTACTACCCCACCTGTCATAATCTCGACGCAAAATGATGACTCACTAAGGCTATGTGTCGGCACTCCTGCGGCAACAACAGCTTCGATCTCGAAGGACCGGCGCCCATTCTCATAGGCATCGTATACAATGGCAATTCCGTCTCTGGTAGCCCGGTTATAAGGTGGTAGATCCCGGTCAGCCAATACATCTTCGCCGAGGATCCTGCCTGAAGCATCAGCAAGAGTACAGATTTCATTGCCATAGTCCTGTGCATGCTTAAGTACTTCCACATATGCGTCACCAAAAGAGATCATGTAAAAACTGAGATATTAAATCCATTGCTTACTAAGATGCGAATCCCTACTATAAAAACCAAAACAGCTGTTATAAGGCGTATGCTGTTGGCATTGAACTTTTTCAGACTAAATCGAACACCTAATTGACCACCAAGTAGAACGGCAAAAAAAAGCAGTCCCGCTTTATCCCAAGGTACATCAAAAGTACCACTTACAACTAATCCGGTAATTCCTGAAATAGAGTTGGCCAGAATGAAAAAGCTCGCCAGCGCTGCAATCTTTATGGGGATATCCCAACGCATATGGTTGAGCAATGGAGAGAGGAAGATTCCTCCTCCGATCCCTACCAGGCCGGAAAGAAATCCGATAACACTTCCAATAATATAACTAATCCAGGGCGGAAATTTTTCAAATTGAACGCGTACCTGTCTATGGGTATATGTCTGAATAACTAGGGCAATACTTGAGATGATAAGCGTTAACCCCAAAAGCACAAAGAATACAGATTCGTCAAGTTTAAATAATGCCCCGAGAAAGGCAAGGGGTATACTCATCAATACAAAAGGCAGGAACTTTCTTATGTGCAAATGCCCTTTCTTTAAGTACATCATACAGCTCGAAGACACAACAACCAGGTTACATAAGAGGGCTGTACTTCTGATCTCATAGAAGCTGGCAAAGACCAGTGCGAGAATCGCTAAATAACTGGAACCACCACCGAAGCCGACAGATGAATAGAATGCAGCAATGCAGAAAAATGCCAAAACAACCCAAAAGAATTCCGGATTCTCTAGGAGCATAAAGTTTCATATTCATTCATTCCGCCCTTGACGAACGGAATTGCAGTCCCTGTTTTTTCTTTAAGAAGTCGCTGTGCCAGTTGACTCCGCATACCGGAGCGACAAATTAGATAGGTTGGCTCGGCTGTACGCTTTCTTGGAAATGTAGCTTCTAACTGATCGATCGGAATATTTACAGCACCAGGAAGTGCAGTTTCACTAAACTCCTCACGCGTCCTTACATCAATAAGAGAAATAGTTCTTCCTTCATTGACCAATTGCAGGAGTTCAGATGCTCTGATACAATCGGTAACAGGGCAGTAAATTCCGTAGTCATCCTGCAATTCTCTCACCTCAGACTCTGGCTTCCTTCTGGGCAAGCCAATAGTATCCATGGATGAAACTAACCCATTGTATAATAATAACTTATCCGATGTTACTTCACCTATTAAACTACATATTTTGATCGCTTCTAATGCCTGCATCGTACCTACTATTCCCGGCAATACACCGAGAATTCCAAATTCATCACAAGAAGGAATACTCCCCGGTTCAGGAGGCTCAGGAAAGAGACAGCGATATGTCGGTCCGTTTTGGTAATTAAATACAGAAATTTGCCCTTCAAAGCCATGTAATGCAGCATAAACAAAAGGAATTCCCAGGATCACGCTTAGATCATTGATCAAATAGCGACTCCCAAACGTATCAGTAGCGTCAATTATCAGATCAAAGGAAGAAGCAATTGTCAATCCATTGTGAAGGGTTAAATGCTCCGGATATTCAAGTATATGGGTATTCGGGTTTTGTTGCCTCAACTTTTTGGCAGCACAAGCCACCTTGAGTTTACCAATATTCCCGGGCTCAAACAATACCTGGCGATGCAGGTTAGATGCCTCCACACTATCCCCATCTACAAGACCTATGGTGCCTATCCCCATCGCATTAAGGTATGTGGCAGCAGGTATGCCTAATCCTCCCAGGCCTACGATAAGTACGCGTGAATGCAAAAGCTTAGCCTGCCCTTCCGTTCCGAAGCCCTTCAACTTCATTTGTTTTGCATACCTTGGATTCATCTGCTCATTACTTTTTTCAGGCTCAGGAGAAATTCTTCTTTGTCATTGGCATTGATCAGCACATCATCCTGCGCCGGATGTACAAGTTTTATTTCGTGTTGTAAAAGGAATTTTCGCGGACAACTGCTTTTCGATCCTGGTAAATAGTCCATGGCCTTAATGAGCGCTTGTTGTGTCCAAATAGCGGCTAAAGGTTCCGGCAGCCCTGTTTTATGAGTTGCCAGGGCCGTTGCAAAATTAGTATCTGAATGATTTTCAACCAGCAATTCCAGACTAGTTACATCCATAAGAGGTAAATCGCATGCAAGCACTAACCATGTGGCTTCAGGGAATGCCTGGTGAGCGCTAAGTATGCCATTAAAAGGTCCCCTGAATTGATTTCTATCAAGAATATATTCTTTTCCTTCTGCGAGTTCCAATTGATCTTCCCTAAGGCTTAAAAAAGTACGCTCACATACGGTTTTTAAAAGCCCATATAAGAATTCATAATGAGGAACTCCATGGTATTCCAGCAAGCCTTTGTCACTGCCCATCCGGGTGCTTTTGCCTCCGGTCAATAATAATCCATATATGAGTTTCTGATCTTTCATCCTGCTATAATCTTCATTATCCGCCTATAGCTGTCATTGAGCGATCAAATGCCAACTGATCTTGCTGTTGTGCTTC
>JAOTYW010000152.1 GCA_029861705.1 Flavobacteriaceae bacterium | reverse complement strand
CATGGAGTTAATAGATAATATCCGAAAGATCATTCCCGATTGCGGCATCAGCCAGGACATGATCGCAGGCTTTCCGACAGAAACAGAAGAAGATCACAAGGACACATTATCATTGATGGACTATGTAAAATATGACTTTGGATTTATGTTCGCCTATTCTGAACGACCGGGAACTTTGGCGGAACGCAAAATGGCAGACGATATACCCTTGGATATAAAGAAGAGAAGACTTAATGAGATCATCGCCCTTCAACAGCGACATGCATTGTACCGGACACAACAACATCTGGGAAAAATAGAAGAAGTGCTAATTGAAGGAGATTCAAAAAAGTCTGACCAGGAGTGGATGGGGAGGAATACGCAGAACACTGTGGTAGTGTTTCCAAAAGAGCACTACAGTATTGGGGATTTTGTGATGGTGAAAATTAAAGATTGTACCTCAGCTACCTTATTGGGTGAAGCTGTGGGATATGCTAGCTAAGAATGGAAAACGTACAAGCCATAAAACAACGTTTTGGGATCATTGGAAATAACCCAAAACTGAATCGTGCCCTGGAAAAAGCCATACAGGTATCTCCGACAGATATCTCTGTTTTAGTTACCGGGGAAAGCGGAGTAGGTAAGGAATCTGTTCCCAAGATCATACACGCATTGTCGCACCGAAAACACGCAAAATATATAGCGGTGAATTGCGGCGCCATTCCTGAAGGTACTATTGATAGTGAATTATTCGGCCATGAGAAAGGATCATTTACAGGGGCGACACAAACCCGCAGTGGCTACTTTGAAGTTGCCGATGGCGGCACAATCTTTCTGGATGAAGTAGGCGAATTACCCATGCATACCCAGGTACGCTTGCTCCGTGTTCTTGAGAACGGGGAATTCCTGAAAGTGGGTTCGTCCAAAACCCAGAAAACCGATGTGCGTATCGTGGCTGCCACTAATATGAACATGCTGGAAGCGATCAACAAAGGGAAATTTCGGGAAGACTTGTACTACAGGCTCAGCACGGTAGAGATCCATCTTCCGCCATTAAGACAGCGCCAGGAAGATATTCATCTCCTATTTCGAAAATTTGCTTCAGATTTCGGACAGAAATACAAAATGCCGACCATACGGCTACAAGAAGACGCAATGCAACTCTTATTAAAACACAGATGGCCGGGTAATATTCGTCAATTGCGGAACGTTGCCGAACAGATCTCAGTATTAGAGAAAGAGCGGAATATTTCCCTTGCTACCCTCAACCATTATTTGCCAAGTTCAGGAGATACCAATTTGCCTGCAGTTATAGAACCAAGGCAAAAGGAAAGTGATTTCAGCAATGAAAGAGAGATCTTATATAAGGTCTTATTTGATATGAAGGCAGATCTGAATGATCTGAAAAAGCTTACTTTAGAACTCTTGCAATCCAGTGATACAACTAAGGTTCAGGAAGAAAATCAGTCCCTCATCAAAAAAATATACGGGACTAATGGCGAAACTATTGAAGAGGAGACACCGGCAATCGAAGCGCTCCCTATGCATGAAGCTGAGGTGCCACAAGCGGCCCCCGTGCAGGTAGAAGACCGCTATCACTTCGCAGAAGAGATCCAGGAAGAAGAAACCTTATCATTGCAGGAAAAAGAAATTGAATTAATCAAGAAATCATTAGTGCGGAACAGAGGGAAACGAAAGGCGGCAGCCGCAGAACTCGGGATCTCAGAACGCACGCTCTATCGTAAAATAAAACAATACGATCTCAAATGAGAAAGGCCGGAATAATTTCTGTTTTAGTATCTATCATACTGACTGGCTGTGGGGCATATAATTTTACGGGTGGCGATGTTGGGGCCGCGACGACCTTTCAGGTAAACTACTTTCAAAATTATGCTTCCCAAAGTCCGGGCAGCACATTTGATCCAGGTTTGGATCGTGAATTTACGCTGAGCTTACAAGATGTTATCCTGAATCAAACCAGTCTTGATCTGGTCACTGCCCAGGGAGATCTGATTTATGAGGGTGAAATTGTAGAATACCGTGTAACACCAATGTCGGCAACCTCCGAACAAAGAGCTGCACAGAACAGGTTGACAATCTCAGTAAATGTCAGGTTTTATAACGGCACTAAAGAGGATTCAGATTTTGAACAACGCTTTTCATTTTTCTTTGACTACGACGCTAATGCACAATTAGCTTCGGTCAGGGACGAAGCACACCAGGTAATTTTTGAAAGGATCCATCAGGATATTTTTAATAAATCTCTTGCTAATTGGTAGCATATGAATGTTGATGAGTTTACATTTTTATTGCAACACCCATCCGAAGTAAAAACTCCGGTGCAGACCAGGCAATTGGAAGAGGTGCTTAAAGAATACCCTTATTTTCAAGCCGCCCATGCGTTGCACTTAAAAGGACTGAAAAACCTCAACAGCTTTAAATATAACAATGCTTTAAAAGTAACAGCTGCACACACTTCAGATAGAGATGTTTTGTTCGACTTTATTACCTCTCCCGAATTTTTGGCCAATACTATTGCCGATACGATCACCGGCAAGGCAGAAACCATAAAAGAACATGAGGTAATTTCAGAGGAAGTCCTGGCTGACCCTGGCAAAGAGGCCCAAATGATTGCAGATTCAGACGATCATCCCCTGCCTCAGTCCGTAAGGGATGCAGATACTATATTAGATCCCTCCCTCTTTAAATCGAAAGATCCGGATATTGATAAGACCATCACCGAGCAGCGCGTGAAGGCGGAAAAGGAATTAGCCCTGGGAAGTCCGCTCGATTTCACCCAGGAAGAGCGCTATTCTTTTAGCGAATGGTTGCAGCTTACTTCCTTGCAAAAGATAGACAGGTCTGGAATCGTCAAGAAAGAAGTAATCGAAGAGACTGAGGAGGCAGAAGTATCCCCCGAACCATCACAGCGGGAAAAGAATTTTGATCGAATCGACAAGTTTATCGAAACAAATCCTAAGATTAGACCTGCAGATGAAAAGGCCGAGCAGATAGATATTAGCGCTTCCTTGAAAATTGACAAGAACGAGTTGATGACGGAAACACTAGCCCGAGTCTACCTAGAGCAAAAAAAGTATAAAAAAGCGATCCAGGCTTATAAGATTTTACGTTTGAAATATCCCGAAAAAAGTAGTTTCTTTGCAGACCGCATTTCAGCGGTAAAAAAATTACAAAAGGACAACTAATAATAGATATGAGCACATTTTCTATATTCCTGATTCTCATAATTGTAGTTTGCTTGTTGTTAGTGCTTGTGATCATGGTTCAAAACCCCAAAGGAGGAGGCTTATCTTCTTCGTTTGGCGGAGGCGGAAGTCAGATCGTAGGCGGTGTTAAGAAAACCGGGGATTTCCTGGACAATAGCACATGGACACTTGCCATTTTACTCATTGCGTTGATTTTAATATCTAACGTAGCACTCAAAGGTAGTTTTGCCAGTACAGAATCTAAACTGCTTCCCGGAGGCGATGCTATCGAAGAAGTTGTTCCCGAAACAGTTCCTGAGACTATTCCGGAAGAGGTCCCTGCTTCCCAGGAAGGAAATCCTTTGGATACAATCCAATAGAAGTAAGAAAAAATATATATACCGGCAGAAAAGTGACAAGCTGGCATTTTTCTTTTAACAAGCTGTCAGTGAAACCGACTTGGCATAATTTCTGCCAAAAGGAAAATGAAAATTTTCGACACTTAAAACCAATTAAAAATGGCTAAGATTAAAATTAAACCTTTAGCAGATCGAGTTCTAATAGAGCCCATGGCGGCTGAGACTAAGACTGCCTCAGGGATCTATATACCAGATACCGCTAAAGAAAAACCTCAAAAAGGCAAGGTCGTAGCAGTAGGACCTGGCACAAAAGATGAACAAATGACTGTCAGTGAAGGAGACACCGTATTGTACGGGAAATATTCCGGCACTGAACTAAAATTCGATGGTACGGATTATCTCATGATGCGAGAGAGCGATATCCTGGCCATCATTTAAACGACTTAAAAGCACTAGAAAATGGCAAAAGACATACAATTTGATTCAGATGCACGTGACGGATTGCGCAGAGGGGTAGATGCCCTGGCCAATGCGGTAAAAGTGACATTAGGACCTAAGGGTCGGAATGTTATTGTGAGCAAAGCATTCGGACCTCCAGTAGTTACTAAGGATGGAGTAACCGTAGCCAAAGAAATAGATTTAGTTGATCCCATTGAGGATATGGGAGCTCAAATGGTAAAAGAAGTAGCTTCCAAAACAAATGATCTTGCAGGAGACGGTACAACAACAGCTACCGTTCTAGCACAGGCCATTGTAAAAGAGGGTTTAAAAAACGTAGCCGCGGGTGCAAATCCAATGGATCTTAAGCGAGGAATTGACAAAGCGGTTGAAGCCGTTGTAGGTAGTTTAACTAAGCAATCAAAAAAGGTTGGAGATTCATCCGACATGATCAAACAGGTTGCTGCAATTTCTTCCAATAATGATACGACCATTGGGGAACTAATCTCCGAAGCCTTTGAAAAAGTTGGAAAAGAAGGCGTAATTACGGTTGAAGAAGCAAAAGGAACTGATACCTATGTAGATGTTGTAGAAGGGATGCAATTTGACCGGGGTTACCTTTCACCTTATTTCGTTACAGACTCAGAGAAAATGATCGCTGATCTTGACAATCCATATATCTTGTTGTTTGACAAGAAGATCTCAACGATGAAGGATCTGTTGCCTATTCTAGAACCTGTAGCCCAGTCCGGTAAACCTTTGTTAATAGTTGCTGAAGATGTAGACGGGGAAGCACTAGCCACTCTTGTCGTTAATAAATTGCGTGGTTCTTTAAAGATAGCCGCTGTAAAAGCTCCCGGATTTGGGGATCGCCGAAAAGCAATGCTTGAAGATATTGCTATTCTTACTAATGGTACGGTTATTTCTGAAGAACGTGGTTTTTCACTTGAGAACACTGGCATTGATATGTTGGGTAGTTGTGAAAAAGTCACTATTGACAAAGACAATACTACCATTGTAAATGGTGCCGGTGTTGCAAAAAACATCAAGACACGGGTTAACCAGATTAAATCTCAGATCGAGACTACTACGTCGGATTATGATAAAGAAAAACTACAGGAGCGTCTGGCTAAGCTTTCAGGCGGCGTTGCCGTTCTTTACGTGGGTGCGGCTTCTGAAGTGGAGATGAAAGAAAAGAAAGACCGCGTAGACGATGCCTTGCATGCTACCAGAGCAGCTGTAGAAGAAGGGATCGTTGCCGGGGGTGGAGTTGCCCTCCTTAGATCTAAGTCAGCCTTAAAGAAAATCGTAGCTGAGAATGCTGATGAAGAGACAGGGGTGCAAATAGTAGCCCGCGCTATTGAATCGCCATTACGCACAATCGTCGAGAATGCAGGTGGCGAAGGTTCTGTTGTTGTCGCAAAAGTATATGACGGTAAAGGTGATTTTGGCTATGATGCCAAATCCGAAAAATATGTCGATATGCTAAAAGCAGGGATCATAGATCCTATGAAAGTGACGCGTATAGCATTAGAAAATGCTGCCTCTGTTGCCGGAATGATCCTGACGACAGAATGTGCCTTAACAGATATTAAAGAAGAAACACCTGCCGGACCTCCTATGGGAGCCGGAGGTGGTATGCCCGGGATGATGTAATTGTATCATTCCAGGAATACAACATTAACCCTGAAGTAGATACTTCAGGGTTTTTTATGGCTGATATATTTGTGTCTGATAAAAGGCAGGAATAGAAAACCAGTAGCCCATAAAGGCAGGAACAGAAGCTAGCTTTTCTCCTTGACGGGGCCCTGAAATAGCATCACCCATAACGGACCACTTATTGCCTTCATTATCCTCCAGGAGTACGGCAGACCCATCATGTATATAAGTGAACTCAAGATTGCTTATTGGGCCACTTATGTCGAATGCCGTCATGAACTTTGAGTTTCCTGCCACAAGTATTTGACGCCCCTGGAAAGATTTGCGATATATAGCACCTCCGGTAAAATCCTCAAATCTAAAAGCCAATGCGTTGCCGTTCTCCACAACTGCCAGTACTCTTTCCTTTGAGGGGAGTCGATCATCCTTAGGAACCGGAAACAGAAAAGTATCATTATTGGTTTTATAATCCCCATAGGGATATACGTCATAAGACCGCTGAAATCCTGTATTGAAACTGAGGACCTTCGTTTCAGGGTACATTGCTTTCCAAACACCCCATTCCATTTCAACCAAGGGCAATACCAATTCTGCTTCGGTACCTCTTAGCGTTCCATTGACTGCCTCGTTTAATATCTGTGACCAATTGCTGTTGCTTTCCCGGTCAAATGGAATCAAATTTGTTTGATACAACAAGCCCGATACCCCAAAAGTTGTCGTGCTACCTCTAATATCCCTGCTCCAGGCAATACCGGTTCCCGTTAACGGACAATAAGTTACCGCCAGGTTTACCCCAGTAACATTGTCATTTATGATCTCATGCCAATCAAGAACTAAATGTTGATAGGCACGTATTTCGGAGCCGTTCTTAAAGCCCAGGATCAAATCATCATCTTGAATCAATAAGGCATCTTCTGCTGATACAAAGATCGGATCGACCAGCGCCGGGATCCCATCCCTTCCGGGACCCCCATCAAAGACCTCTGCAACGGGGATATTCCATTGGTCTACATTGGGTGAGGGATTATTTGAAGAGTCGGGATCCGATGACTGGCCTTGAACTTCTGTCCCCGAAGAACTACAGACTAGCAACCCGAGCAGGGCGAAGAGCATTAAAATTTTCTTTTTCATGGTTCTATATTTATGTTCTTATTGGATCTTATTTGAAATAGGAGGCTGAATGTTAAGCGGCTAGTTGGCGTCAACTGAGT